>JAFUJK010000038.1 GCA_017468205.1 Clostridia bacterium | reverse complement strand
TCCTTTCGTATAAGGAGTAGTTAACCAAATTGTGAGATAACCGCCTCGCTTATATGTAGCCTGCCAATACAAAGTCTTGGTCGTGTCCATTGTTCCACTTGAACTTACATAGTATCCCATTGGAAAAATTACTGATTTTCCATCACTTGCTATTTCGTGTGCCGTATATGTTCCAGTATCCGTACCAACAACATTCAAAAGTGCCCTAACCCCAGCTTCATTAATCGTTCCACTTGTAGTAAAAAGGTTTGTAGTTAATGTTGGACTTTCAGTTGTTGCGGTTGTTTTCGTTATATGATTAACAATCAAGAAAACACTACCACCAACTAGGGCAGTAAATAAAAATATTATGGAGAGAATTAAGGCAATTATTTTGCCTCTTTTTTGTTCTTTTTTTAAAGGCGAGATTGCCACAGCAGAGCCTTGCTCTGCTTCGCAATGACAAAAATCTCGATTTTGTTGAGATTTCTCCACGCGCCCTAATGGGCTTGGTCGAAATGACAGTCCGCCAGCTTTTTCTCTCTCCGTGTCATTGCGAGGCGGGCAAAGCCCAACGTGGCAATCTCGGCAACTTGTTGCCGCCACGGAGAGTGCGTTTTTTTCCTTATTTTTAGGGTCTGAAAAGCCTTTAATTAAGCCATTTTCAGCAATTTTTTCGCTATTTAACGCCCCCCCCCCCCTGCGAAGTTTTAGGGGTGGATAAATGGTTATTTTTCATACATTTTTCCTCCATTTTTATTTTATTATACCACAAAATTCGACAAAATACTAACGATTTTACAAGTATTAAAAAAATATTTTTTTTGTAAAAAATCCATATACAAATTCCTTTTGACAAAGCAAAAAACAAGCCATTTGGCCTGTCTTTATTATAAATCCATTGCGCCCATTCCCGGGTTTGCGTTTGGAGCATCTGGGGTTGGTTCATTTGCTATTATACATTCTGTTGTGAGCAAAGTACTTGAAGCACTTGCAGCATTTTGCAAAGCACTACGCGTAACTTTTGTTGGGTCGATAATGCCCGACTCAATCATATCAACATACTTATCATTCAACGCATCATAGCCAAAATTAGCGTCTTCACTACTCAAAATTTTGTCCACTACTACACCACCATCAACACCTGCATTCATCGCGATTTGGCGAACAGGAGCTTGGAGGCTTGCAAGAATAATCTGCGCGCCGACCTTTTCATCGCCCTCTAATTTTTCAACCAATTTTTTAACCGCTGGAATAGTGTGAAGCAATGCAACACCACCACCGCAAACAATACCTTCCTCAACAGCAGCACGAGTTGCAGCAAGCGCATCATCAATGCGCAATTTTTTCTCTTTCATCTCAACTTCGGTTGCGCTACCAACACGGATTACAGCAACACCGCCCGATAATTTTGCAAGACGCTCCTGCAATTTTTCGCGGTCATAATCACTTGTACAAGTTTCGATTTGGGCACGAATAGCGGTTACACGCTCGGCAATCGCTTGTTTACTACCAGCGCCGTCAACGATTGTCGTTGTATCCTTTGTAATAACAACACTACGCGCGCGCCCGAGGTCGTCTAACGTTGTTGAACTCAAACTTCTGCCAACCTCGTCTGAAATAACTTTACCGCCTGTCAAAATGGCGATATCTTCAAGAGATGCTTTTCTGCGGTCGCCAAAACCTGGTGCTTTGACTGCAACGCAAGTAAACGTACCGCGCAACTTGTTAATAACCAAAGTTGTGAGTGCTTCACCCTCGACATCGTCTGAAATAATAAGCATTTTAAGCCCAGCTTTTACAACTTGTTCAAGCAAAGGCAAAATTTCTTGCATATTACTAATCTTTTTATCTGTAATCAAAATAACAGGGTCATCAAGCACGGCTTCCATTTTTTCCATATTTGTACACATATAACTGCTTGCATAGCCACGGTCAAACTGCATTCCCTCAACGACGTCAAGAGTTGTTTCCAATGTTTTTCCTTCTTCAACGGTTATAACGCCGTCCTTACCGACTTTTTTCATAGCCTCGCCGATAAGTTTTCCGACATTTTCATCGCCTGCTGAAATGCTTGCTACCTGCTCAACTGCCTTTTCGTCCTCGACTGGTTTGCTTTGCTTTTTGAGTTCATCAACAACAACATCAACAGCCTTTGAAATCCCCTTTTTAAGAACAATTGGGTTAGCACCTGCGGCAAAATTGCGCATACCTTCCTTGATAATGGCTTGCGCTAAAACGGCTGCGGTTGTAGTACCATCACCTGCAACATCATTTGTCTTTATAGACACTTCTTTTATGATTTGCGCGCCCATATTTTCAAAAACATCGCCAAGTTCAACTTCTTTTGCGATAGTAACACCGTCATTTGTGATAAGAGGTGTCTGGAACTTGCGGTCAAGAACGACATTGCGCCCTTTTGGCCCCAAAGTAACCTTTACCGCATTTACCAAAGTATCTACACCGCGTTCAAGTTTAGCGCGGGCTTCTTCACCTGATTTAATTAATTTAGCCATAAATTTCTCCTTTTATTAGTCCTTCAATTTTCCAAGCACATCAGATTGGGACAAAATAACATAGTCCTGTCCATCGAGTTTAAACTCGCTTCCTGCATACTTTGGATAAAGCACTTTATCACCGACAGCAACCTGCATAGTGATTTGCTTGCCGTCAATCATATCGCCCTTACCAACGGCGATAACTTCCGCGATTTGCGGTTTTTCCTGCGAATTATTAGGCAGAATAATCCCACCGGCCGTAACCGTTTCAGGTTCACACGGTTTAATCACGATTTTGTCAAATAATGGTTCAATTTTCATTTTTTTCACCTCGCAAAATTTTATAATGGTTGTAACCAAAAAAGTTTGCTCGTCAACAAACGTAATATATTCTATCACAAATTTTTCAAAATGTAACCACGTTAGGACAACTTTTTTGCGATATTTTGTAAAATCTAGGCATAAAATTGAATATGCAACCAAATAAGCCATATTTTGAAGTATCTATAATAAGCAAATCAAGCAAAAAACGGAAGATTATTTTTCTAATTGTTAGCATTTTGCTTATCATTTCAATTTTAATTTACACATGCTTAAAAATTTTTTACGTTATTGATACTGGCGCTTTACACTCACGCACGTATCACTATATATATGTAGAAACAGATGCGCTTGATGCAACATCAGCAGAAAAATTTGCAAATACTTTTCGTGTGCGCGGAGCTGCAGGACTTACGCTCAAAATTGACGGCAAGTGGCGCGTACTACTATCACTATATCCCGATTTAGAAGCAGCACAATCCGTCAGCAAGCAATTAAGCACAAGTGGAACCACAACAAAAATTTCAAGCATCACAACCGCACGGATACACACAAGCAAAATGAACGAACAACAAAAATCCACCGCTAAAAACATTTATGAGCATTATATTGAAACTATTGACCTGCTTTACAACACTTCAATAGCGCTTGATTCAAGCACAATGACAGAAAGTAGCGCACAAGTGCGAGTTAATCAACTTCTTTTACTTTGGCAACAACGCACGCAAACCTTGGCTAACACTATTGACATAACAAGTGAAAAAGCCAGCGAACACGCTCTTATTGAAGTTTACAATTTAAGTATGCAAATTACAGGTTTACTTGCCTTTCTTGCAGATGAAAATGACTATTCCACCAGTCTTTTAACTTACACATCAATCGCACGCAAAACAACCCTGCTTCTAGCCCAAATTTCTTTTTAATATTGACTTTTTATTCACTTTATGCTATTATAAAAATATAAGGAAAAATTACAAAAAAAATATACAAATAAGGAAGTAAAAATGGAAAGAGATTTAACACAAACACCAGCAAAAATTGGAAACTATTACCCTACTCTTGTACTTGTAAATCCCACACAAATTCAGGCGGATATTTTCATTGAAACAGCAAAGGCTATACAAGGTTTGCGTATGATGAAAGCTAAAATCCTCGATAGCTCTCAACCTTTTGATTGTTATGGCAAATTTGAGCATGTAGTTGACAAAGACGGAACTGTTAAACTTTACTATATGGTTAATGATTATAAGTTATATTATACCATTGCACGTATGCCTAAATATATTGATAGTATGTTTGAATTTACCGCCCATACTAATGGAAAAATAACAAAATTATATCCTAACTATAAAGAAGAAAATTTCTCACCAAGTGAAAAAACATTTTGGATTGACGTCAATGGTGGAGAAATTCCACTACACTTACAACCTTTATGTACATTACACAACCCAAGTTTGAAAGATATTAAAGCCTTTAACGAGGCTGTTGAGAAAGAGCTCGATTATACAAAAGTTTTCTCGCTTTACGCTATCAATAATGGTTTAAATGTTGACTATTATTTAAGCAAAAACGATATTGAAAAGCATTTCATAAATGCTTCACACATAGATTCTATACGAAGAGCAGCTATTTCAAATGGATTAAATGTTTTATCTGAAAAAGCAAAAAAATCGTTTGTTTTCTATGACGAAGTTGGCAATAAAAACTCGCACATAGCATCGTGGGCATCGCCAAATATGCAAAAGTATTGTGAGCGTTTTTTCCCTGAAAACGAAATTGACGATTCAAATAAACTTCAATATATAAAAGAAATTGCAAAACAAGCAGAAACACCTGACGATTTCCGCCCTGTCCTAGTGCTTGAATCAACCAAATCTGACATTATTAAAAAAGTTCTTCCTTTGCTTAAAAAATTTTTAATTTCAAGCAATTATCAAAAATTTAGAACTGATTTTATCAACGATATAGATGTTGCTCATATTGAAAAAGACAACAAGCATTATTATGTATGTAGCGCGCGAACTTTACACTTGCAAAACTTCTTTATTCAACACTCGCCAGCATTTTATAAAACAATGAAAAATATGCCTAAAATGACCAACAACATCTTCTCTTACACAATTAATTCCGTAGAAGATTGCATTCCAGCACAATACTTGCCTCTTTGCACGCTAAACAAATTAACAACTTTGCCAGAGGATATAACTTCTGCTTTATCGGTATTAAAAAGCAAAGAAAGCAAGTCTCTTGAATTTAGAATGCTTGAAAAAGAGGAATCGTATGATTTTTATGTAACATTTAGAAGCGAGCACTCAACCACAAACAACAATTTGTCTTATATGCGCGACATAAAACAAACTAGTTTATCAGCACTAAAAAATGCAAAAATTATTTTCCATACATTGGAAGATAATGGAGTAATCACAATTGGTGCATATAATAAAATTAATACAGCTAAAAAATTGGATTACGAAGTTTGTCCTTTAACAAAATAAAACACACACACTTTTAGGTGTGTTTTTCAATTACTATAATTAAAACCTTAAAATTATAAAATATAACAAAAAAATTAGGAGAAAAATATGATTCACTCACTTGCTGGCGGAAAAATCCGCGACCTTGCGATAAACGACTTCGCAAAAGTTGAAATT
Source organism: Clostridia bacterium (assembly GCA_017468205.1). Taxonomy (GTDB): domain Bacteria; phylum Bacillota; class Clostridia; order Christensenellales; family UBA1242; genus UBA7867. The sequence goes on along the minus strand of JAFUJK010000038.1, from coordinate 1,053 downwards.
CTCGAAGGTTCGGAAACTGGCAAAGTTTTTTGGTACATTTCAACCATTATTACACTAAAAGTTGGCGACATTGTGCTAGTACCTCTTGGCAAAAGTAATTCAATCACTCGTGCGCGCGTTGTTAAAATTGAAAAAAATATTTCTGCGCACACTGCCCCAATTCCTTCCTCACACGCTAAATATATAGTAAAAGTTGTGAATTAAGCAAAAAATAGCGAATATTTCGCTATTTTTTAATATTTTTTCAGTATATTATGCCAAATTCCCCGTATTGTTTGTTTCCGTATTCACATTTGTTTGAATTTCGCTGAATTTTGCAACAATTAACTGATTATTTATTATGGATTTTTCGAGGTCCGCACTACGAGCCGTACTCAATGGTGTGGTTTCGCCATAGATGTACCAGCCGTCAAACTGATAACCAGCGTACGCAACTGCACTAAAATGTACTGTTGTATCGCTATCATTAAAACCATTTATGCGCGCTTCACCACCAGCCTCTGCAACTACAGCAAGTCCATCAAGTATTCCATTTATAAAAATTGCAGTAAGCGTTAAATCGGTTGTAATTATTAAAGTTAGCGGATTTTCTGTGTATATATTTCCATTTTCATCAAGCCAATATTTAAAACTACAACCAGAACTTGGACAAGCAAAAAATGTTTGCTCTGTGTTATAAACAAACGTGCCACCTGCGCTGACATTGCCATATTCAGCATTGTTAGTTGCTAAAATAATATCATACGAAGCCACTGTCCATAAAGCATAAAGATTATAAATTCCGCCATTAGTACTTGTCGCACGCGTAACTTTTCCGCCATCTGAATATGCTTTCGTTCCTGTCGCACTAACCGCCCAGCCAGCAAAATCATATCCCTCACGGGTGAAAGTATTTAATGAAAGCGAAGAAGTCGTTCCATATATATGTGTAGAATTTTCCATCGTTCCGCTTCCGCCATTAGCATTATACTTAATGTAATAGGTATTCCCCGTCCATTTTGCATATAAAGTTGTGGGACCATCGCTGTCTGGATAATTATTTGCACTTGTTCC
>JAFUJK010000037.1 GCA_017468205.1 Clostridia bacterium | reverse complement strand
CGGGAATAAAACACAATTACATAATTTACAAATACTATTTCGTCGTTAAGTTAATACTTGATTACGAGGACGAATAGCACCTTTTTTGAGCGTTACCTGTTGACTTTTCCCGTTATATATGCTATACTACATATAGGTTTGGTTGATGTTTAATCCGTCAATCACGGAGGCTGTTGTCGAGTGCCATTTGACAGCAGCCTTTTACTTTGTTTATTAAGTTGTATTTCATTGACTTTTTATGACATTTAATGTATAATAATTTTGTCAATGGTAATTGGCATTTGGTTAGTCGCTTTCAAGCGTGTGGTCGCTTGGAGCGACTTTTTCTTTGTCAATAATTCTTTTTAACTTTCTATCTAGCCAATCAATGTATTGCCTAATACAATCGGTCTTGTTTACAAAACCAAGTTTGTGAAGGGCAATTTTATTAAAAATACGATTGGCTTTTTCGCGGTTTATTTCCACCGTAAGGTTGTAAATACCTAATCCGTGCGAAGTTCCGCCTCTATCTTTTCGTTTAGTTGCAACCGCTTTTTCCGTGTTAATTTCGGCTTGTTTAGAGCCGTTAGCGTATATAATTTTTTTAATTAGTGGCTCGTGTTCAATTCCGCCACCATTTTTTAATAAATCTATTTCGCGTATGTCGTATATATCTAAAACACGACAGTTCATAAATTCACATATACAATCAAGCGTCTTTGTGTTTGGTAAACATATATCGTTGACAATCTTACTTAATAAAGATTTGTCAACACGATTATCAACACGACGCACCGTTTCCAATAATTCCTTTTGCATAATGCCGTTATCAAGCATTATTTTTTTGTAGTTTGACATTTGGTTGCCTCCTTTTTACCCGATTTGCATTGGTCGTGTTTCTCGGCGAATAAGCCCGAAACATCACGCAAAAGGTTTTCCTCCGCCTGTGTTAAACCGCTTTGCTTTAAATTATCTGCCCTTATATACAACGGTACGGAAGGTAAAAACTCGCCCGTAGGACTACGCAGAGCCGTCACGCCAACTTGAATAAACACTTCCTTTGCCATTTGGTTAATTTCCTCCTATCAAAATATTTTTCAATTAAGGTTATTGTGGTCTAACTTTAATTGCTTTCTTTACCCACATACTCGGGGTTATCGTGTATATTTCCTATAACACTTAAAAAATGTACTTGCTCAATGTCGATAATAACATTGTCGTCTTGTATCAAAACAAACTCGCCGTCCATAAAAGTACAAACATATAAATCGTCAGTAAAAGCGTCGTATAAAATGTCGCCTTCGTAAATTCTTTGGTCGTTGTTATCTTGTAAGCCGATGTATTGCCCAACAGTTACAGGGTCAACATATTTATCAAAATTTTGTGTATAGATATGATGTCTTGTTGTTAATCTTTCACTTGCGGGGCTTTCTTTTGATGTTTCATTGTGATAAAAACCATAAAGCCACTCGTCGTTGTCAATGCTTTTTGCTCTAAATTCAATATCGCGCATAGTTACTCCTTTTCTTTGACACAATACTCGGCGTTAGAAATATTCCAACCCGATTTTTGCATTTTATTTAACACCTTG
>JAFUJK010000036.1 GCA_017468205.1 Clostridia bacterium | reverse complement strand
TTACTATAGATTTCTATTAAAAAGTCCCTTTTTTAGGACTTTTTTATTTTATATAATTAAAATTCGGTTAATTTTACTTTAAACCGCAGATATCATTACAAACAACTATATTTTAATAGTTTTTCTTGAATTTTTGTACCTAAAAATGTTCCCAAATTCTTAATTTATCAACTTATTTAGTTTTTATCTTGTTTAAGGCGAGCAATTTCAGCATCTACAAAATCGCTAAATTCTTTATCAGACATACCAGCAAACCAATCGTATGGCTTTTTTCTTTCCTGCATAAATTTTTCAAAACTTTCAACTGCTTTTTTAGGTGCCTTATCCGTTAAAGCGTATGTATCTGTTGCTTTATCGTATGTGTACCAAGATTTATCATTCATAAAATAAGGGTGAGTTTGAATCATTTTTTACTCCTTTATTTAAATTTGATAAGTTTTTAATATATTATACATATTATCTACTTCTTCTTTTTTCCCTTCTATACCAACTACACAAGCAATTCTTGGTTCGATATATTCGTCTAATTCAAATTTTACATCATTTTTTAAAAATACTTGCCTTATACGAATAAGCACAGTTTCCTTGGTCATATTAAAAAACTCTACTATTGATTGTGCTTCGTCTTCATTTTCATATTTAATTTCCAAAGTTTCTTGCCTTTCGCCAAAAATTTGCCCCGGCACTAGTTTATCTTCTTTGAAATCAAACTTTTTAGTTATTTTATTATCACTTTCATTTATAGTGGTTCTAAACATAAATCTTTTGTCTTTGTCTTTGTATATTGTCCTAATCTGTTTATTTTGCTCTATAAGATTAAATCCATTTTTATTACAAAATTCTAGTATAGGCGCAAAATTGTTTACTTCAAAACTACATTCATATTCTTTAAATTGCATTATACACCTCTTTGAAATTATATAATAGATATAGAAAATAATCAATAAATATTTAATATCTAGCAAGAAAAATATGACATCAAATAATAATTGCAAAATTACTCACTTTGCTACTTATTTGTTAAACACATTGCTTATGAAATGTATAAATAATATCTTTTACGGATTGAGGTGAAAGGATTTCAACTTCTTTGCCAAAGCGCTCAAAATATTGAATAATTTGAGTATATGAGCATTTAAAAGTATAAACATCCTTATCCACACTTTCAGGTATTGGACGATGGACGTAAATTTTATGAAATAATTTTTGCCCGTATGGAGTAAGGCGCACTATAACTTCCCCCTCATCAAAACTATAAGAAAATTGCGCACCATATTTAAGCATCTTTTTAAACAGCTCAATTTCATTTTCTTTAAATTTAGCCTCATTTTCGACTATTGCAACTGATTTTATGCGTGAAAGTTTAATACTCCTACACGAATCTCTGTTTTTATATAACAAATAAATATGCATTTCTTCCTTCGACCTAGAAAAAAGAAATGGCGAAATTTCAAACCTATCTTCTCTTTGTCCTTTTGTAGTAATAAAAACTCGCTTTCTTTTATTAATAGCCTCGCTAAGTGTTGCATATTGGTTTTTAAATATAATTTCTTCGCGCATATCCTGAGGTAATGCTGTATACGAAACAAACATATTTCTAAAATACTCCGATAGCGAACAATTATCCAACAAATAAGCCTCAATATAGTCTATTATAGGCTGTGAGTCCTTTGTGGGTTTTAAGGATACTAGGCAGTCGAATTTATCTACTAAATCAGAAGCAATTTCTTTGTTAACTTTTCCCGCTATTAACGAACTCAAAGCCATCACTTTTTCTTGGCTCAAACTTGTATTATCAAGCAGTGTTTTTTTGATAATATCGTTTAGTTCTTCTTGTCTTTTTTTAAATAAATCGAAATAATTTATAATAAGTGCTGTTAACATCGCATTCTTGTTAGGCGTTATGCCGTCTTTTTTGAGAAAATAAAATGTTTCAGCATCTTTTTCTAATATTTCCGCAACTCGTTTTGTTACATAAATTTTTATTTTATCGTATTCCATAGAACACTCCTTTTATAAAATATACCACAAAAAGGGGGCAAAAATCAAGGGTTTTTTAATATCAAAACACTTTTATATGGAATTTTTTGGGGGCAAAAATATTTTTAATATCGAACTCAACATTTTATTGAATTTTATGATATAATAATTTTGAACTCGACAAAAGGAAAGTTAAAATTTAATTTATAAAGGAGTTTAATTTTATGGTAAAAGTTACAGGAAAATTTAACGAAGCAATTATATATACAGATAAAGTTGATGAGAAAACTTTGGCTCAAATCACTGAATTGTGTGATTTTGAGGCATTGGCTGGTGCAAAAATTCGTATTATGCCAGACGTACACGCTGGTAGAGGCTGTACAATTGGAACAACTATGACAATCAAGGATAAAATTGTGCCTAATATGGTAGGGGTGGATATTGGTTGCGGTATGGATATTGTTCAGATTGCAGAAAAGGAAATTGATTTCCGCGGATTAGATGAGTTAGTATATCATCAAATTCCTTCTGGTAGAAGTTGCAGAAAAACGTTGCACCCATATGCAGAACAAATAGACTTGGAAAACTTGCGTTGCAAGGAGCATATTGACCTCGAACGTGCTAAATTAAGCATTGGAACATTGGGCGGAGGAAACCATTTTATTGAGATGGATGAGGACGACGAAGGAAACAAATATATTGTGGTGCATTCAGGCAGTCGTCGTTTAGGAAAAGAAGTTGCAGAATATTATCAAAAAGAAGCTTATGCTCGTTTACAAGCCAAATTAGACTCAAAAGTCGAGCAAACGATTAAAGAGCTTAAAGATGCAGGGCGTGAAAGCGAAATTAAAACAACTATTGAGCAAATTCGCGACAATAACCCTATTGTGCCAACTTATATGGCTTATGTTGAAGGTGATTTGTTTGATGACTATATCAACGATATGAAAATTGTTCAACAATTTGCAGTTTTTAATAGAAAAGCAATGATTGATGTTATTGTAAACGGTCTTGGGTATAACGTTGTCGATGGATTTACTTGCATTCATAACTATATCGACACTGATAATATGATTATGCGTAAGGGGTCTGTTTCCGCTAAAAAAGGAGAGAAAATTTTAATCCCTATTAATATGCGTGATGGTTCATTGATTTGTGTAGGTAAAGGAAACCCTGATTGGAATTACAGCGCACCACACGGCGCAGGAAGAATTTTAAGCCGTATGAGCGCTATGGAAAAACTTTCACTTGCCGAGTTCAAGGAAGCAATGAAAGGTATCTACTCTACATCAATTTCAATGAAAACCCTTGACGAGAGTCCTATGGCTTATAAAACAATGGACGATATCGTCAACAACATCGACCCAACCGCAGAAATCGTAAAGCACATCAAACCTATATACAACTTTAAAGCAAAAGAATAGAAAAAAGCCGAAAGTGGCTTTTTCTGTTAATTAAAATAGCGCTATTTTTGTCAAAATATGTAATTAATTTATATATTTTTGTATTAATACTATTGATTTTTAGGACAATATGAGTTAGAATAGGCATATGGGAAAAGTTGAATTATTTTATGTGCCCCGTGTTGCAACTATTGACAATTTTCCGTCAGATATGGAAGGAATGACTAGACCAATTTATGTCTATACTATGTTGAATGTGTTGGAGCCTTTGGGAATTCGAGAAATTACACACAATAACCTTCATCACGTGATAGACGGCTTGCTTGGTTTTCGTACTTTTTACAGTATGTTCGGTAATTTACATATGGTTAACAATGTGAACTATTGCCTCGATATGCTTGTAGAGTGTTTGCCTGATATTCCTGGCAATAATAAATATAGATATAGAAATGAGGATTATAATGCCGAAGAAGTTACGAGCGATTGCATTGAATATATTGCACGCGGTGTTCGTAAGCATAAAATTAGACTTAAAAGCGATAGCGATATTATAAAATCCATCACTTATTCTAATATGACGCCACATTTTACACTAGAACAATTTAGGGCTATGGGTACAACAATTAAAAGTGTGCCTCTAAACTCACCAAATGCGAAAAATGAAAGCTCTACTAAAAGTGAAATTTTGCAAACCATAAACAAACGTATCGCGCAAGAATATGGCAAATCTAATGAAAAAATTGAAAAGGTAAAAACACCTAATCAAATAAAATCTGCAAATTTAAATATAGATAAATCAAAAGCGCATATCTCTCCCGCGATATTAGAATTGTTAGATAAGACTCGTGGCAATAAACAATAGTTTATTTACCTAAAATTATGAAAAAATAACCAAAAAATGATTAATAATTAAAAATTATAGAAATTTTAAATTTTTTATTGACAAAAGCAAAAAAAAATGCTAAAATAGATGTACAATATTGGTTGTTGATATGGCGGCGTAGCTTAGCTGGTTATAGCGGCCGGTTCATACCCGGCAGGTCGGTGGTTCGAATCCACTCGCCGCTACCACCACAACAATCAATATATGGCTCCGTGGTCTAGCGGTTAGGACATCACCCTTTCACGGTGGTAACGCGGGTTCGAGTCCCGCCGGAGTCACCACAAGCATTAAAGACGAACGTTGTTCGTCTTTTTTGTATTTTTGTGCCAAAAATACAATGAGGCAAAAGCCTCATATGCTTGTGCTGGCTATTTCCTGCGGAAATAGTCACCATTTCCCATCATTCTATTTGAGCGTGTTATAAGAATAGCATTGCGTACACTCGCTGGTGGTTATCGCTTTGCGGTCTTAATCATTTCCCGCACTACAAATTGAAAAAAGAGAAAACATTAACTATCACCAATCAAACAATTAATATATCCGATAAATTTTACATCATTTTTCTAATTTTTGAAAAAGTTGATAACATCAACCTCCAAACATTCACTAATAGCCAAAATTGTCTTTAAACTTGGATTTATCCTACCATTTTCTAGTTTATTAATGTAACTAGGGTCTTTTCCAATGCGCAAACTCAATTCATAAGCGGAAAGATTTTTCTTTATTCTTTCCTTTGCTAAATTCAAGCCAAAATCTTCAAATTTCATAATTATTTCCCTGAATTTGATTTTACATTGAAAATCCTCTTGACTAATGGACTGACAATCCATATAATATAATAAAACTATTAGCAGGAGCAATTTATGAGTTATAAACCTAATTTTGTGGACGATTATGAGGACGAAAATTTTTACATTGGAGTTAAACTTATTTTTCAATGCCACGAGAATGTACCTTATGAGAACATTATGGCGTATTATTTTGACGATAGCAACAATCTCAAAAGCGCAAGGCTTGTTACTGACGGCAAAAACCCATTTTCTCGACTTGACATCAACAAAATCAAAAGCCACGCGGAGAAAATAAACTGCAAGCATATTGCCCTTTCTACTAACATACTCGAATTTAAAAATAAAACCTTAACAGAAAAAAATGATTTAAAATTGTGTCATTGCGAGGCGGGCGAAGCCCAACGCGGCAATCTCGCCTTTAAATCAAAACAAAATGTAGATATCATTTCCCAAATATCTATTGAAGAAGAAATTGAACTAGCAAAAAACTTGCATAAATTATTTTCAACGAATGGGCTTAATCTATTTGATTTTATTCTATATTACAAAAATGATTTCCTGTCATTCAGTGCAGAAAAAATAATGGATAAAATATGCAAAAAATAGCGCAATTGCGCTATTTTTTTGGTGGTTCTATTTTAATAAATAATTTTTTTATGATTTTTTATTATTTTTTATTAATAATCTTCGTCAAATGGATTATCCTTTCTGCGACTTTGAATTTCGCGAATTTCTTGCAATTTTTTCTTGCTACTTTCTGTGTGTAGACGTTTGTTATTAATCTTTAAGCCTTTCTTATTGCTACGTACCAAGATAATCACGAACAAGCCAACAATTATAACACCGATACCGACAAGCACCCACACAAGGAGTTGACCAGTATTAGGTTCGCTCTTAACTTCGTCGCTTTCAATCCACATTGCACAAAGGGTGATGTTTTCGTTAATTGGTTGATTAAAATCAAATGTTGATTCAGCATATTGAGGTGTACCTTGGTCATCAAGTCCAAGCACTTCAAACCAGCCTTGGAACACAAATCCTGTGATAGCAAAGTCTTCATCGGTCGTATCAGGCTCTGCGATAGTTTCACCTTGGTTCACATCAACGACTTTCCAAGCATCAATGCTGTACAACTTCTTAAATGTTACGGTCATTTGAGGCGACCAAATAGCATAGAGTGTAACTTTCTGGTCTGGGACTGTGTATGTAGGGTTAATTCTACTAGCAGTTTCCCCTGCCTCATCGCCACGTTCAAGGCTCCAATAAAGCAACTTGTACCTGCGCCCATCATCAGTACGCGAAAGGGTCATTTCAAACGAATAACTCTCGACAGCATTTAACAATGGCGTACCATAATCAAATCTTGCCTTTTCGCTCAACCAGTTTCCGCCTTGTCCATCAGAGAACGAACCGCCGTTAGCAACGAATTCAATTTCAATTCGATTTACCGACCAAGCCATATAAACCGTATAGTCATAAGCTGGCATAAGAGAATTGTCGTTAGCCGAAGATACCTGCATATCAATTCCTGTATCGCGAGAAATCCAAGGAACAGAGCCAAACGCACCATCGCGAGAGTGTCCAATCTTTGTTGGGAAATCCGTGTACGCGCTATTAGCACCGAGTTGAACTAGATATCTATCAACAATATCGGTTTTATACTCAACATTTTCAATAATGAATTGCGAAGTTCCGTCAGCAAAAGTTCCGCCATTTGCATCTAAAATCAAGTTAAACATACGTTTCTTCCAAGTAACCAAAATGCGTGTAGTGTCTGTGATGTATGTTTCGCTGAAATTAAATTCCGCAGTACCGCTTTCGTCAAAGAATTTATCAACCTCATAGCCTGCAGCTTCTGCATAACGCACAAGGTCTGTTGGAGCTGTGGTTGTATTGTTAAACGCGACAGAAATAGTTCTGATAACCTGTTCTTCCCCCATCTCGTCTAAACTAAAATATACAACTTTTTGGAATCTTCCAGTCCATTGAGCGTAAAGAGTTAATGGTGTTGTTGAACTTAATGCTGTTTTGCTGATTGAATCAGGGCCAGCAATTTCCACACCACCTTCAAGAGCGGTGTACCAACCTTTAAATGTTACCAAATCGGTGTTATAATTAATCATTGCAGTGTAGTCTGACAAGTCAAAAATTGTTCCGAAATATTTTGAAGTTGTACGGCTATCAAGTGGTGTCGTCTTAAAATAGAATGGAGTATCTTCATATTGTCCTGGATACATAGTAATGGTTATAGACTTTGGTGTCCTTCTACCAACTACGTAAACATTGCCATTAGGGTCAAACACCGTATTTTTGTTTATAGTTTTTGAATAATTCCCAGCATTAGCAATATCGTCATTTGTTGGCATATAATCAAAGTACCACCAACCTTGTTCATAGGTGTAACCACCATCGCTAGCAAGTAATACAAAATCTTGTAAAGCGGCAGGATTCTTTGAATATGTTATTGTAGACAAAAGATTTGCCGTACTTATCTCAACAGGTTCGCCCCAAGTTTGAGTGTCTGGGTCAAAGTTTTGCATAAAGTATTTTAAAGTATAAACATTATTTTGCCAAGTAATTACAATATCAGTATTTGCGTTGATTGTTTGATTAAAGTTCCAATCATTTAGGGTTGTATTTGTTCCGCCGTCTTTATTCTTCCACTTCCAAATCTTGGTATATCCACCTTCAATACCATTGCTAGGGTCAGCTGGATAGTTGTCATAAGTTTTGTAAGTAGTTACAGCAGGCTCAACAACCTTATGCCCTGAAACGATATATTGCACGCTTCCGAGCATTGTTTCAGTATAAGTTTCGCTTGTACCATTGTAAATTGGTTCGTAATTATACATACGCACAGAATAGATAGTTTCAGTTGGGTATGTAGTTTGTCCCGCAGTTGCGCCAGTTTTAACAAAAACCTTTAAGGTATCCTTAAATAAAGTTAAAATTGGATAGTAATAAGTAATTTGATTTTCTTCTGCATCGTTTTTGCCTTCAAAGTGCCAATCAGTGTTAAATTGGCTATCTTTCTGATAGAATGACCTGTAACTAGCCAATGTAGTCAAGGAATCAACGCCTGGCAAGGTCATCTCATAACTGGTGTATTTGCGGTCTGTGTCGAGTGCTGGAAAGTTACCAAACACACTCAAACCATTGTCATAGTTTGTTGCATTTTCATCATAATTTGCAATATCGGTTGAATATGCAAATGGGAGACTACGGTCAATATTGCTACTTGGTGCAGAGCCATCAGGCTTTAAGAAACCAACAACACCACCAAGGTAAAGTGTCAAACTTTCATCAAGAGAATTTACATCGCCCACACTTAATACATACGCAAGATTTCCAGCATCAAATTGTCCAGCCACACCGCCGACATAAGTTGCGCCATATACATCACCGTAGTTAGCGCAGTTATATAAAATTGTAGTTCCAACAATATTTCCAGCGATACCACCAGCGATAGCACCATTTGTTACATTTGCATTGTTGAATGATTGCTCAATGCGACCGCTAAGGCTATAACCTACCAAACCGCCAGCATTTGCTTCAAAGCCACTTTCAGAACTTACCCCCATAACTTGCGCAAGGTTCGCTGTACCATACAACCCGCCAGCATTATAACCAACAATTCCACCTACGTTTTTATGACCACGCACCTTACCCGCATTGATTACCGCAGATACTGGTTGAGTATTGCTTGATTCGTTTGAAGTAATGCTGTAAGTGGTGTCGCTGTTTGCATTAATACCAACAATTCCACCAGCAATTTCTGCATCAATACTTGTTCCAACTTCGGCATAGTTTTGACAGCCAATAATCATACCACTACCCGTGCCAAGACCTTGGTTTTTTGCGTTTCCGCTTACATCGTTTACGCCTGCGATTCCACCGATTGCATATGCCTTATACGCTGTTTCGCTTGTGGTGTCAAAGTTTATTTTTCCATAGTTTACACAACTCTTAATCGTGCCACCATTTACCGCAACAATTCCACCCATATATTGAACGTTAATTTGGTTTTCTTCACCCACAACTTTAACAAGTGAAGCGTTAGTCATTCCTGTAAGTGTTCCACCAGAGCGATTAAGCCCCACAATGCCACCGATTCCACCGCGACAAGTTTGGAAAGTTGTTGCAACGTTTTGAGCAGATACTCCGCTAAATATAGTACTTCCAAATGCACTTGTTATTGAGATTGCGCTACGGTTTTCACCCGCAAGACCTCCAATCCAAGTAGAGTTGTCTTTTGTTGTCGTATTGTTAATTGTGTTTTCAGCGGACAATGCTAGTGAATCATCAAGTTCATTTACGCGAATATCACCTGCATTATAACTATCTTCTATGCTTCCGCCATTGTTTGAGCCCACAAGTCCGCCAACAACACCATAGAATGTTGAGATAAGTCCACCATCACGTGCGCTTTGTTGGATTTTTCCGTCATTTCTACCAACAAGACCACCAATATAAAGCACCTTGTCATTTGGATTTATCGCATCGCTTGAAATGCTCGTCTTAACATCGTTTGTATATGTCGTACTGCTTGTACGCAAAACTGTGCTATATTGCCCGTTTAAGTGTCCAACAAGACCACCGATATATGTGTTTTGAGTCATTGCGGTTGTGCCAAGGTTATATCTAATCACCGAACTCACTTGCGTTGAACTTCCCACGGTGTCATTCACAGATATTTGGCGAACTTCGGCACCATCAAAATATCCCGCAACAAGCCCCGCATACGTTGTGTTTACACTAACATTTACAATTGCACCTTCAATGGTAAGCATATTGATTACACTAGTAGGGTCCTCAACATAACCAAACAAACCAACATACGATACAAAGTCCCTTGTGTCTACTGGCGCAGCCATACGCGCGGTGTCAATGTACATATTTGAAATTGTTTTATTGTTACCATAGAACAAGCCTTTAAATGGACGAGTTGCATTTCCAATTGGAACCCAGTAATATCCCGCAAGGTCAATATCCCTATTGAGTTGGAAATATACTCCCGCATAGTTTACCGATGCACCGTCAACAGTTTTGTAGTTAACGTCAAATGCTAGTTGAGCAAGTTGATTTGCATTAGATATGAGATATGGCGACGACTTCGAACCATCACCCGTTACTCCCAAACTGCCCCAATCTGTCGCAGTAGTTTTTTCGGCATCTGTTGCAAAACTTGTCCAAAAGTTTTCTGAATATGTAACCGCTCGTGAAGCCCCCGAGAAAAAGGCTGTGCCACACGTAATTATAGCACATAAACAGATAACACAAAGTGCCCCAATACTCCAATTTAAAGTCTTGTTCATATTTTACCTCTATTTTTATTATATCTATTTGCCATAAAATTATTTTTAGTTTACCCTAATATTTTATCATATATCATTAAGTAAACCAAACATTTATCGACATTTTTTATAAATTTTTTTACAAGACTAAAAATGTGGATAAGTGGAAAAATATGTGGATAACTTGTGGTAAACAAACCAATTTTTCCATTATTTTTAAATTTTCTACGATTAAATTATAATTTTTTACTATTTTTATTTGTGGAAAACTCTAAAAACTGAAAACCAACCATAAAAATAACGTTTTATACAAACAAAATTTTTTTGCAATAAAAAATCTATAAACTTTTTATTTTTAATTCTTTAAAAAGCAAAAAGAGCCGAATAGCTCTTTTTGCCTAATTTCTCCATGTCATTATGAGGAGCGAAGCGACATGATAATATCGAGCAACTTGTTGTCGCCACGGAGAAAATAACTTACGTCAACATATCCGTATTGTTCGTTTCAGTATTCACGTAATTATTCGCTTTTGCAAAGTTGGCGGTTATTACCTTACCTTGCGCTTGTTCCCTTGTGAGGCGAATGCTTAAAGCAGTGCCGAGATTATTCCCATCGCTATCTGTCCAATTCACAAACTCATATCCCGCATACGCAACCGCCATACAAACGATAGTGTCCGAATCGTCAGCAAAGTCCGTGCCTGTTACACGCGCCTCACCTCCATTCGAGGCATAAACTGCAACAACATCAACACCAGCGCCAGCACTTGATTTTAACTCGGGCTTTGTGTCGCCTGTAACAATATTTAGCGTCAAATTTCCATCAAGGTCGTGCATTACAAATTTTACTCTATTAGTGTCGATGTTAGTGTAATAGGCAATTGTAAGCGCATTACCTGTATGCAAAAGTGTTCCCATATACATATTAACATCTTCCGCGTCGTTGCTATCCACATATGCCTGCGTTACATAGTAACCATCAGCAGGCTTAACAATCACATTCACCTCATCACTTTCATAAGTTATGCTATATGTAGCATTATTCGCATTCACCGTAACCATATTATCCGATAGTGTATGCGTGTTTAGAGTGATTGTTGGAATGTTAGAAACACCTGTTGGGAGATTTGAGAAATTAAGTGTTAAAACACCACTTGTAAAAGTGTAGTCATAAGCTATTAAATCAATTAATCCATTACCACTTTCAGTCGTAATGCTTATTAAATTATTGGAGTTAAACTTAATTTTAGGATAATATCCAGTGGCATACGATGCTGTTATAGTCGCCGTTGTTGTATCGTAGGTCGTTCGTGTAAAGGTTGCGTTTGTGATTTTTGAGGTGTTTGAATTTGAAAACGATATATTTCCCGCAGTTGTTGCTGAAATGGAAATATCCGCAGTAACAGCATATAAAATCACTGCAACTGTACTAACCGTCGGTCGATAGGCTTTATACTGCGTGTTTGTTTGTGTTGTGTAACTGCTTGGCTCGCTAGTTGAGTTTGTGATTGTTGCCGTTGTGCCGTCTATTGTTAATGAATTTATGTAATAGTTTGTGTTCGCTGTGTAAGTAAAAGTAAGTGGGATTTTATAATACAAATTATACAATTGACTTGTTTTATCTACACTACAACTATTTCCAACACTTGCTAAAACATTATAACCAGCCAAATCCGCTAGTATTGAGAGTGAGATGTGAGCGGCTGGACGGACGCCGCCGCTACTGTCCACAAGGATGCCGTTAGCGGAGCCCGAGGAGTACACTCGCATCGCAGCGTAGCCATGGTAAGAGTAGCTGGAGCGCAGCCAGCAATATTGCGAAGATCCCGTACTACTACTTGAACTAGACGCGCCAGTATCAATACGCGTATTGGTATACGCGTTATCAGTGGCTGTTAAGCCCCATAAGCCATTGGTGTCTGAACCATTACTGCTTCCTGTTTTTGTGTTAAAAATTTCATAAGCACTTGGTATCCACATCTTGTCCGCTAAACAAGATGACCAAGTCGTGCCTGTACTGCTACCCCAACTATAACTTCCACTATATGTTCCTAGCCCGTTATGGTGTGCGTAATATGAACTAGAATATGCTGTGTATACATCATCTTGTGCACTTTGCCAAGCACTTATTGCACTCGTGCTTGGCGCAACTATGATGTTATCCAGC
>JAFUJK010000035.1 GCA_017468205.1 Clostridia bacterium | reverse complement strand
CTTTGCGATAACTGTTTTTAATCATACGCTGAAAGTCTGGTCTATTATCGTTAGTACCCGTCATTGCTCGGTCTATGTAGGTGTCAAGAATAAGTATGTCGTTGTTTCTTGCGTATTCTTCACATACACGAAGTTGACCGTCAATAGATTGTTCGCTTTGGCTATCACTTGAATAGCGTGCATAAATTACTGCTGTTTTCATAGGTTTTTAACTCCTTTTAATGAATTTTTTGCCTTTCGGCGAGAGCAACCAAAACGGAAACACAATGTATGTATTTTATTTGAGTGTCATTTCACTTTTTTACAAGGGCAACGGAACGTTGTGCATTTACCCTTGTAGAAAAGTGGGTTTTCGTTTACGCTCTCAAAGGCGAAAGGCATACAAAGTGCTAATCACACTTTTCGACTTTTGTTTGTTCTTTATCGTAGATTTTAGTTAGGTTTTCAAGTAGCGAACTGAAAAAAATATCTTGCTCGCATTTAGAAAAATTATCTATATCGAAAGTATCTTCAAATTCGACCTGCAAATTTAATTCGTTGCTTTTCAATTCGCCACCCCCTTTTTGAAAAAGACTTTAACAGGCAAACTTGCAACTTTTTTGCAGGTTTGAAAAATATATTAAAAATCTTTCTACTTGTATCAAGACAAGCGCACGCCGAAATCTCAAATTGCGTTTTTTAAGAGTTGTTTTTCGCTAAAAATTGCTTGTGATTTAAGTATAATTTGGGGCGTATGAAACGACAATCAACTGAAAATCTACTTTGTATTGGCTAAAAATCTGCAAATACTAAACTTTTATATACTCGCTATCTACTTTCACAAAAAGCAAAGCCATAAAATAAAAAAGCGTATAAAGAAAAAAGAATAGCAGTTAAGGAAAAGAAAAACGGAAGATTCGCCAAGCGGTTCAGCGGCGAACTTCCGTTCTTTCCTTTGCTATCTTTTCTTGTTGGTTTGTCTTGTGGGCGTGTGCTTGTCGTGGCGGAGCGAAGCGACTCCACTTGTATCAAGACAAGCACACGCCACGGTTGCATTTTTGCTTTTTACCTATAAATTGCGATAAAAACAAAAAGCAAAATTTAGTTCATTTTTATTTGTTTTATATAGCAAAAGGGGTTGAAAATTTCAATAATATTTGTTATAATAAATGTTATAAAGGTTGGCGGTGGTTTTATGCAATTTTCAGTAAAAATTGAAAAAGTAAGAAGTATATTAAATTTAAGTCAAGAACGATTAGCGAAAGAATTAGGCGTTTCTTTTGCAACTGTAAATCGTTGGGAAAAGGGTCATTCCGAGCCGAGTTATTTAGCGTTAGAAAAATTTGATACATTTTGCAAACAACACGATATTGAATTTGGAGAAGTAAAATAATATGAAATCTATAGAATTATTTGCTGGCGCAGGTGGTTTGGCTCTCGGATTAGAACAGGCAGTGTTTGAACATATTGGATTAGTTGAGTTTGATAAAAGCGCAGCAAATACTTTAATGTTTAATAGACCGCATTGGAAAGTGCTTTGTGAAGATATTGCATTAGTATCAGAGCGTGATTTAGAATTAGAATTTAATATTAAAAAGGGTGAATTAGACTTACTCTCTGGTGGTGCACCCTGTCAATCTTTTAGTTATGCTGGGAAAAGATTGGGTTTGCAAGACGTTAGG
>JAFUJK010000034.1 GCA_017468205.1 Clostridia bacterium | reverse complement strand
TAGCCTGTTTTGCGGGATATTCGCAACGAGCAATGACATATCGCTTTCTAAATACTATGAAATATTATGAAATTCGCGGAGAAATTAGCACCGAAATATTCAAAGAGATACAACTTGTTTTATACACAAATTTGCTTGGAAATACGGTTAATTTGCTGGTTGATTTTGATGCCCTACATTTTATGCTTCTTAATAATAACGAAAAAACATTGCAAGGTCAATTATTCGGGTTGATGATGATACAGCGAGCCAACTTAAATTGGATTTATGCTGATTATTGTTCAAACTTGCAAAAAGAATTGCCAAATGCTCGCGAAATGCTTATCCGCTGTGCTTGTGTGAGTTCTTGTAAAGACTCCCAAAATATCCATATTGCAAGGGATATGCAACCGCAATTTGACTATGTTTTTGATAAATTATTTACAAATCCCGAGCGAAAAAGCTTGTATTCAAATGATGTTGTAGACACAGGCAAATATGACTTTTACAAGCGCACGATAGAATATGACATTCGTCCTGCGTGTGGTGAAGATGTGTACTATCCAGAAGACTATAGTAAATAATAAAAAATGATAAAATCACTGAAAAATGATAAAAAATAGCGCAAAAACGCTATTTTTTTATGTTTTTGTGATATTTTTCACTATTTTTTGCTTGCAAAAAATGCTACATACGCGCGATAAGCCTCGTATACGTCGACCTTGCTTGTGATTTCAAATGGCGCGTGCATATTCAATACTGGTACACCAGCATCAATTACGTCCATTCCATATTTTGCCATAATGTATGCAATCGTGCCACCACCACCTTCGTCAACGCGTCCCATTTCTGTCGCTTGATATGTTACGTTCGCATCGTCCATAATACGACGAAGACGACTAATAAACTCTGGGTTTGCATCATTCGCGCCAGACTTGCCACCAGCGCCAGTATATTTATTGAAACTTATTCCCTTGCCAAAATGCGCATCAGTTGCCACATTAAATGGCGCGAGGTTGTTAGGGTCAACCGCGGCGGTTACATCACTTGAAAGTGTCTGTGAGCGATTGAGTGCACGACGTAATGCCAGTTCGCTATATTGCCCTGTTGCGTTCATTATTTCAGCAAGCGCATTTTCAAAATATAAACTTGCCATTCCTGTTGCGCCCACGCTGCCAATTTCTTCCTTGTCCACTAAAAGACACATTGTGCTATACTCGGGATTTTTTGTTTCAAGCCACGCGCGGAGAGAAGTGTAAGCGCAAACGCGGTCGTCCTGACCATAAGCCATTATCATACTGCGGTCCAAGCCAAAATCACGAGCCTTACCTGCCGGCACAACCTCAATTTCCGCAGAAAAGAAATCGTCCTCTTCAATGCCCTTCTCTTTCAAAAGGCTCATAATTGTTGCCTTTACCTTGTCTTTTTCCGCATTTTCATCTGAAATAGTGCCAACAAGTACATTTAAGTCCTCGCCTTTAACGTCTTTCATCTTGTTTTCTGGCTTGCGGTCGAGATGTGGCAAAAGGTCCGAAATTCCCAAAACAGGGTCGTCCTCATTATCTCCAATATTTACATCTATGCGCGTTCCATCTTTCTTGCACACAACCCCGTGTAGCGCAAGCGGAATTGCTGTCCACTGATATTTTTTGATACCACCATAATAATGTGTATCGAATAGACAAAAACCTGTATTTTCATATACTGGCGTGCATTTGAGGTCAAGTCGAGGGGAATCAATGTGCGCACCAATAATGTTTATTCCCTCTTCTATTGGACGTTTTCCGACCGTAAACATCACAATCGCCTTGTCCATATTAATTGCGTAAACACTATCGCCCGCAACAAGTTGCTCACCCTTTGCCATAACTTCCGCAAGAGACTTTACTCCCGCTTCACGCGCTTTTGACACTGCATAGCGAATGCATTCGCGTTCAGTCTTGCAAGTGCTTAAAAATTCCTTATACTCGGCGCAAAGCCCTTCGATTTTGTCGCGCTCGGCTTCGTATTTTTTCCAAAGATTAGTTTCCATAATTCACCGCCTTAAAAATATAGATATATTATACCCCAAAATTAAAAAAATCGCAATTAAATAGCCGTATGTTTTGACATCTCTCACAAAACAACAAAACACCCGCAAAAGCGAGTGTTTCCCCTATTTTTATCAAAAAGACAGAACTCTAATAGACTAGCCACACAAAATTGCCCGAGTGTGGATTCCTATTTTTTTGAATTTTTACCTATTTTTTAATGATTTTTTGCGGAATTTTTTCCGCGCACCAAATTTAGCGGTGGTTGCTAAACTTTGGCTGGGGGGCACTTGCAATAAGTGCCCCGCGCCCTAGTCCGCACATTTTGCTTGCGCTTGCGCAAGAACCGCTGATGGTATTTTAGTTGGCGCACAACTTACTCTATCAATTCCCAGAGCAAGCGCCATACGAATTGAACTTGGGTCGCTTGCGTGTTCACCAAACAACCAAATTTGCATTTTTGGCTTAACTTCGCGTACCTGTTTAACCGCAATTGAAATTAATTCGTGCACGCCATTCTTGTCAAGGCTGAAAAATGGGTCAGTGTACATAAGATTGTCTGCGTAATAATCGCGCAAAAATTTTGTACAGTCATCACGGCTAAAACCAAATGTAAGTTGCGTGAGGTCGTTTCCACCAAAGCACACAAAATCCGCACAAGTCGCAATCTTCCCCGCAATAAGGCAAGCGCGCGGAGTTTCTAGCATACAACCGATTTTATAATCAAAGTCAAACTTAATTTTATCCTTCAATTTTTCGACCGCACAACGAATTTCACGCTCTATCGCCTCAAACTCTGGAAGCAATGAAATCATCGGAATAATAAAGTTGATTTTTGGCATCTTGCGCGTTTTCTTGCGTGATTCAATCAGTGCGTTTATTACCGCTGTAACCTGCATATCTACAAGTTCTGGATACATAATCAACAAACGACATCCACGAATACCCATCATTGGGTTTTCCTGCATAAGAGCATCAGCAGACTCGCGAATCTCCTCATAACTCAACCCCAAATCGCGCGCAATTGCACGAAGAGTGTTCTGCGATGATGGCAAAAACTTGTGGAATGGCGGGTCCATAAGGCGAATATTAATCTCTTTTTCACCCACAGCATTAAACAACTCAACAAAATCAGCCGTTTGCGCGCGTTGCATCGCTTTAAGAGTCGATTCTTTAAGTTTTGGCTCATTTACAAGCAAGAATTTACGCATAAGTGCAAGCCTGTCGCCTTTGAAAAACATATTTTCAGTACGCACAAGTCCCACACCTTCTGCGCCCAATTCAAGCGCGCGCTTAATTCTAACAGGCGTCGATGCATCTGCATAAATCGGCATAGATACAAAAGGTTTCGCCCAGTCAATGAGTGTCCCCAGGTCGCCATCAAGAGTACCATCTTTTAATGGAATAACCTCACCATAAACAACACCGCGGTCAGCATCCATTGAAATAACATCACCCTCTTTGAAGTTAATGCCACCCAACTTTATTGTATGCGTGTTTTCGTTAATGCTCAAACGTTTGCAACTCGTAATACAAGGGATTGCTTTCGAGCGCGCGATTACGCTTGCGTGGCATTGTCCGCCACCTGTTGTGGTTATAATTCCGCTTGCAACTTCAAGCCCTTCTGCATCTTGCGCGCTCGTGCTATCACGAACCAAAATTACATTAAATCCCTCGTTTGCATATTCAAGCGCAATAGCCGAAGAAAGCGCCAACACCCCGCAAGCACACCCCGGATACGCACACAAACCTTCACCCAAAACGCGAGTATATTGCGAATGGTCGCTGTCAAAAGATGGTTGAAGCAATGTGCGAATAGAATTTGGCTCAACGTGCAAAAGTGCTTGCTTCTTGCCGAAAATGCGCCCGCTCGCCATATCAACGGCGGTTTTCACACTCGCTTGCGGAGTGCGTTTTGCCTTTTCAACTTGCATTATGTAAACTTTTGAAGATTGAATGCAGAACTCAATTGTCATCACATCTTGGAAATGGCGTTCAAGTTTCTTGCACGCATCATCAAGTACGAGCGCAATCGCCTTGTTCTCTTTTTTCAACTCCGCCATATCATAAGTAACTTTTGATTTGAGCAGGTTTTTATCTTGCGAACGGCGGACATATTCACCAGTAACTTCGTGCGCGCCCGTTATCGTATTTCGGGTGTGCGCCACACCGACACCGCTTTCCATATCATAGTTGCCGTACACCATCGCTTGCACACTCAATGCGCACCCCATACTATCGTCAATGTTATTAATTCTGCGATACGTCTTTGCTGTGTTACTATCCCAACTACCCAATGCGTGCGCAATAACCGTCATCAACATTTCAAGCACATTTTGAGGGAAAGTTTCTTTTGTAAGTTTTTTGTAAAGGCGCTTGTATTGTGAAATTATTTTTTGCAAAAGTTCAGGCTCAGGAGTTCCCGCCTCGGCAATGCGGATTTTGTTTTCTGTTTCTCTAAATTCATTGTCATCAAGACCAATACAAACCGAATAGTCGCGAATAAATCGGCTGTAAATTTCCCAAGCAAAAACAGGATTCTTTGTACTGCGAACAATTTTAGAAACAATTTCATCATTCAAACCAATATTTAATACTGTACTTGCCAATCCTTTCATAGGAACAGGCGCACCCGTACGCACACTAAATAAAAGCGGATTATCCTCATCACCAAATTTTAATCCAATTTCCTTTTCAATACGAGAAATTGCACGCATAATCTGCTCGGTCATTTCCTTATTGAGTTTGCAATCGTCGTGCAAAAATTTAGCGCAACACTCGGTCGAAATGTTGAACCCCACAGGAACAGGCAATCCCATTTGCGTCATAGAAGCAAGGTTAGCCCCCTTGATACCCAACAACGCTACATCGCCATTGCCACCCTCTGTAAAATCAAAAACGTATTTTTTAGACATTATAGACCCCTCAAACTAATATCTTTAATATTATATAAAATTTATTGAAAAAATACAAATAAATTCATACTAAAAAATAAAAAATTTTAAATTTTCAAAAATTAGCCAATTATTAACAAAAAAATACCACATTTTTGTGATATTTATTTCATAACATATAAACATTGCACTATCCAAGAGCGGGGCGCAAAAAGGCTTGGCAAAATGCCAAGCCTTTTGCAACGCGCTTCGCGCGTGCCGTGCGCATTCGTGCGCACTTGCGCCCCGCCTACGTCAATTCATTTGTATTGTTCGTTTCCGTGTTCACGTTATTACTCGCTTTTGCAAAGTTGGCGGTTATTACCTTGCCTTGCGCTTGTTCCTTTGTGAGGCGAATGCTTAAAGCGGTACCGAGATTATTCCCGTCGCTATCTGTCCAGTTTACAAACTCATATCCCGCATACGCAACAGCCATACAAACGATAGTGTCCGAATCGTCAGCAAAGTCCGTGCCTGTTACACGCGCCTCTCCACCATTTGACGCATATACTGCAACAACATCAACACCAGCGCCACCTGCTTCTTTAAGGTCGGGCTTTGTGTTGCCTGTAACAATGTTTAATGTCAAATTCCCCGAAAGGCGATAAAGGATAAACATTACTCCATTGCTATCAGCATTTGTAAAATACGAAATCGCGAACGCGTTTCCCGTATGCAAAAGTGTTCCATTATATAAATTAATTTCTTCTGCGCTGTTGCTGTCCACATATGCCTGTGTTACATAATATCCGCTTGTTGGTGTTACGTTAACGATTGTTTGCGTACTTTCGTAAACAATGTCATAAATCGCATTTTGCGCATTAACCGTGATTTTATTTTCTCCCAGCGCGTGCGTGTTTAGGGTGATTGTTGGAATGTTTGCAATTCCTGTTGGAAGATTTGAGAAAGAAAGAGTTAAAACATTGCTTGTAAAAGTATAGTCATAAGCAACTGCCCCAATTCCACCGCTACCACCAGAGGCGGAAATTTTTATATATTCGTTTGAATTATATTTAAATTGCGGATAGTAGCCCGAGGCATATGTTGCGGTTATTGTCGCCGTTGTTGTATCGTAGGTCGTTCGTGTATAAGTTGCGTTTGTGATTTTTGAAGTGTTTGAATTTGTTAATGTAATATTCCCCGTAGCTGTGGCGGAAATAGAAATATCTGCAGAAACATTATAAAGAATAACAGTAACAACACCATATGCAGAACGATAGGCTTTATACTGCGTGTTTGTCAATATTGTATAACTACTAGGTTCACTGGTTGAATTTGTTATAGTTGCCGTTGTGCCGTCTATGGTTAAAGAATTTATATAATAATTTGTGTTTGCTGTGTATGTAAAAGTAAGTGGCAAATTGCTAAAAGAATTATAAATTTGACTTGTTTTGTCTACACTACAATTACTCCCCGCGCTCGCTGTAACTTGATTTGCCAAAGCATTTAATGAGATGTGAGCGGCAGGACGGACGCCGTAGCTATAGTTCACATAGTTGGAGCTAGCGGAGCCCGAGGAGTCCACTAGCATCGCATTGCAGCGATCGTAAATGTAAGAGTAGCCGGAGCGCAGCCAGCAATATGATGTTGTACCGCTTCCTTCTATTGTTGTTGTATTAAATCCACGGTCAGC
>JAFUJK010000033.1 GCA_017468205.1 Clostridia bacterium | reverse complement strand
TATTTTTAAGGGTGTTTAAATCGTTCGAAAAGCCTTTATCTAAGCCATTTTCAACAATTTTTTCGCTATTTAGCGCCCCCCCCCCTGCGGAGTTTTCAACGTGGATAACTTTCTACTTTTCATAAAGTTGTTTCCTCCTATTTTCCTTGCTGGCGGTGATAAATCACCGAGATTGCCACGGCTTTTTCAAAGTCTCGCAAGACAGCAAGGTTTTTTATTTTATTACTTCTATTTTACCACAAAATATTATAAAATACTAACGATTTTGCGTATATTACAAAATTACTTTTTTGTATAATTTAACAATTTTCACTTATCAACACAATTACTTACAAAACATTTCCATCAAAAGACTTTTTTTATTGAATTTTTTCAACTCAAAACAACAAAAGAGGGGTAAACCCTCTTTAATTTAACACTATCCCCCCAAATTTGGCGGGTTTATCACAAAAATATGCAAGTTAGTTGTTTATTTTATCCAAAAAGTCTGCAATATAATTGTAGACATCGTTGCGGAAAATTTCGTTTAAAATCTCGTGTCTGCCGTTTTCCCACAACTTATATTCGACATTTGAAAGGCCATATTTTTGATAAAGTGGCGCAAGTTTATCCACACCTTTATGGTTCTTGCCACCAACAGGGTCAAACTCACCGCTGGTAATCAAAATTGGGGTATGTTTTTCAATCCTATTAAGCATTTTAGTTTTGTAAATTTTCTTCAAATTGCTAAAAAACGAGTGATAAAACTGCACGCTCGCAACTGCACCACAATAAGGGTCAAGACGATATTCATTGAATATTTTTTCGTCCTGTGTGAGCCAATTTCCGCGCTCAAAACCTTTGCCATATTTGCCAAGACTCATTTTGTGAATCATTTTCGCAGGAGCATCTTTTCCTTTAAACTTACGAGTCAAGCAAGCCACCATTTTTCCCATAGCGACCTCGCCACTTCCTGCCATACAACTGCTTCCAACAAGCACTACCCCACGATGCTGATGATAATTTTGAATAAAACTTTGCGTTAAAAAACTTCCATAACTATGTCCAATCACAAAAAGAGGCAATTTATACTTATGAATTGACACATCAGCCAATTTTATGCAATCACGAACAGTATCAGCAAAAATATCGCCATCATATTTTGTAACATTTTCAGGCGCGCCCGCAGTTTTTCCGTGTCCGCGATGGTCAGGAGCAACAACAATATATCCCCTGCTATTCAAAAATTGTGCAAAATTATCATATCTTCCGCCGTGTTCAACCATTCCGTGCAACAATAAAACCACACCGCGGGCATTTTCAACATCGTCCCAAGTACGTACATAGATTTGAAAATCATTAAAGCCTTCAAAAAATTCACCTTTCCAAACGTGCGCTTGCGATATGGTGCTGTTTTTTTCATCAATTTTAGTGCGTTTTGCGACTTTTTTAGTCGCTACACCCTCAATCTTTGTTTCTAATTCCATAAACTCCCCCTACCTTTCTATTTTTTTAAATTATAGCAAAAAAAATGCTCAATTCAAAACTAATTAGCATATTTTCTTTGTCAAATTTACAAAAAAAGCCCTAAAATCATTAAATTTAAGGCTTTTTAAAATTAATTATTGTTTCTTTTTAATATAATTGTCAATTATTAATTTAATTGATTCTTGTTCTTCTTTGCTTAAACAATGCCAATTATCTAATATTATTTGCGTTTCTGGCGTTATTTCCATCATTCCTTTTTCTGCAAGCAAATTAGCAGGGCTTATTCCAAAAGCTTCACTTACCTGCCTTAAAGCAGTAAGCGAAGGCTCGGATTTTCTTTCTATCCATTTTGTAAATGTTTGTTGAGATAAACCAGATTCTTGACTTAATCTATAAAAACTCCAGCCTTTTTTAACCCTTATTTCATCAATTCTTTCTATTAAGTCCATTTTAATTCCCGCTTAAACCATTGATGTAGCCAATAACTTTTGCTTTTCCCTCTTTATCTAGTGGCTGTATTAGGCTCATTATTTCTTTGCTCTGCTCATCTAAATGTCCAATTTGAAATTGATGTTCAGTTATATGTTCACACAAATAATCCAAAGAAACGTGAAAATAATCTGCTATTTCAATTAATTTCTTTAAATTGGGTTCACTAAACCCCGTTTCATAATTTGAATATACTTTTTGAGAAATGTTTAAATCATTTGCAATCTTTTCTTGCGTAACATTTCCTCTTAATTCTTTTAATCTCATTTAAACCTCACCTAATTTTGATTATATTGTTTTAGTAAAATAATTTCAATTTTAAAAATAAATTAACAAAATTAGGAATATTTGGTATAAATAACTTGATTTTTAGAAATATTTTTACTACAATACTAATATACTAGCTAAGGAGTAAAAATGAAATCTATTAGTATTTTTAAAGATTATTCAACAGAAAACTTTAATATCGCAAACAATTTAATTTTTAATTGTTTTTATGAAGTAAAATTTGAACGTGTTTTCGCTTGCTTTTGGGATAATGATTGTAATATCAAATGCTTTCGATTGATTAACGAGGGAAAAAACGCATTTTTTAATATTGATATAGATAAAATTTTATATTTTGCCCAAAAAGTCGATTGTAAAAATATCGCTATCGCTTCTAATCATCTATTTTTACAAAATAGGGATATAAAAATAATTAATAAAGAAATTGAAACAGTATCAAAAATAAAATCAAAATT
>JAFUJK010000032.1 GCA_017468205.1 Clostridia bacterium | reverse complement strand
TCCTGCCCCATTAAATGTTCCATTTGTATTGAAAATATTTGTCGTAATAGTCGGTGTTGCTGTTGTTGCATTTAATTTATTTATATGATTAACAATCAAAAATACACTTCCACCAATAACAGCAGAACATAACAATGTTATAAAAATAATAAGAGAGTAAAATCGTATTTTTTGATTATTTTTAGATGTTTTTAAATCGTTTGTAAATCCTTTATTTAAGCCGTTTTCTACATCGTTTGGACTATCGAAATGCCCATCTTGGGGTTGGGTGGTGGATAAATCACCTTTCTTCATTGTTTGCCCTCCTTCCCACCTTGCTGAATAAATCATCCAGATTGCCCACAACGTATATCGTAACGAGTTGTCAGCACATATGAACAGAACTTGCTTTTAAACATAGTTTGACTGACAGATTTTTTGAAATACTTGCACTGCCTTTTGATTTACGGAAAACTCACCCATTACAATCTCTTTATTACTAGCAAAGGAATTTTTAATTATTTATATTTTACCACAAAACTTCATAAAATACTAACGATTTTACGATTATAGCAAAATTACATTTTTGTATATAAAAAATGACTGATTTTACTAAAAAATAATTAAATTTTTGCCAAAAATCAACCAAATAGGCGGGCGCAGGTGCGCATCTGCGCACGAACGCGCAAAGCGCGTGCAAACAATTTTGCGAAAAAATTGTTCTGCGCCCGCCCCTTACACAAACAAAAAACGCATAAAACTATGCGTAAAATTATCTAACTTCCTGAATAAGTGGATATTGTTTATAGAACTCGTCCATAGCCTGTTGCATTGCATTTCTTGTGCGTTCAAGCATATCAGCAGTTCCCTCACGAGGTTTAAGTTCAAGATTTGGCTCAATCGGGTCTAGGGTTGTGATATACATTTTACTCTTCACTTTTTTCTTCTTCTGCTTTTGCTTAAAGGTTATCACAAAAGGCACTACTGGGGCTTTGTTACTAAAAGCGATGCGGAAAGCGCCCTCATTAAACTCCCTCAAATTGGTGCAATATGGATGCAAACTTGCCTCTGGAAAAATAACGAGTAATTTATTTTTTTTCAGGGTATCACACAACACACGATGACTTTTTCTTGCACCTGCAACAGTATCGGCAATTGGGTGTCCACCTAATCCAACAACCAATTTTCCAGCAAGTGGAATAGACAAGATTTCTGCCAACATTACAAAACGAGTCTTGCGCATTCCAACCATACGCGTACAAATCAAGCAAGCATCCATTACGTGCGCGTGATTGGCAACAATCATTGCCCCCCTGCCCCTAACTTTTTTAATTTTTTTTACATTTCTAACTTTATATCCATATTTCATTTTTGTGAATGGCGGAACAAAAACACGAGCAAGACCACGTAAAAAATTTGAATACATACGCCAAAAAACATTTTTGTGTACATATTTATAATTTTCATCAACGCGCTCACGCATTACAGAATGTCCGCCCTCAACTATATGGTCTTTGCTCGCCATTTCAAAGCGACCATGAACACCGCCGTCAGGATGCGCACCATAATAAGTGTTGTAGAAGTCAATCGCCTCGAAAAACATCGCTTCCATTTTATCCATTGCTCTATCAATATTGAGGTTTTCTTCAGCATATTTTCTATTCCACTCTCCGAGTGCCCTACGTTCCTCATCGTGCTCAAACCAATAATCAATTTTATCCGCTAAATCGCGATAATCGCCCTCTCTAAACAAGCAAGATTCATCACGAGCAAATCCGCCCGCCGCACTTGTTTTTGAATCACTCATTACGCAAGGACGACCACAAACCATTGCTTCTGTACAACTCAAACACTCAATTTCCGCTTCACTTGCGTGCACACATAAATCAGCAGTATTCATAGTTTTAACAAAATCATCATAATCCAAATAACCAAAAAACGCAGGATTTTTCAAACCTTTTGCCATTTTCTTTAATTTTGCTTCCTTTGGACCTTGTCCGCAACAAATAAGTTGTATTTCGTCACTATGTTTACAATGTTTTACCGCTTTTATAATCAAATCCTGTCGCTTTTCACCACTAAATCGCCCAGTGGAAAGCACAATAAACTTGCCTTTATACTGCTCTGGCTTTTCCTGTGGTTCATACTTAAACATAGAGCGGACACCGTTAGTTATAACCCTAAACTGATTGGTATATTTATTTCTTTTTAAAATATCCACCATAAATTGAGTTGGAACATGCACAAACTCGACATATTGATAAAATTTTTTCCAACAACGGCGATAAATAATATCGCAAAGTGGCGTGCAATGTCCTAGCCCTAAATGAAACAATAAGTTTTCAGGTTGAAAGTGCGTTGCCGCTGTATATGGAATATTAAGCTGACGCAAAAGTGGAATTGTAGCTTTTGCCATTTTAAATGGTACCATCAAATGTACAACATCAGCATCAACTATACCGCGCACAATTTTATCTTTTTCAGGCTTCCCCATTACGACACCATTTTTGCGAACATACCACGCCAACCCATTAAAATGACGACTTTTTACTTGAATATATTTTATTCCAGATTTATCCTCACCTTCATAAGGCGAAACAATTGTAACCTTATGCCCGCGTTCAATCATCGCATTCGCCAAATTTCTAACTGCTGTTCCTGTTCCGTTATCTTGTACGCCATATGCATCGGCTATAATTGTTATTTTCATTAAATTTTGTCCTCTCTTAAATTGTTGCAAATATTATACAAAATAAACAAATTTTTGTAAAATGTTTATTCTTTTTTTGATAAATTAAACAAATTTACAAGTGTGTACAATAAAGATTGACAAAATTGAGTATAGGTTGTATACTTAAAAAATAACTTTAAAAAAGGAAAAATTATGACTAAAAAAATCGTTTCTCGCTATGCTCCAAGTCCAACTGGTTATATGCACATTGGCAACTTGCGCACAGCTTTATATTCTTTTTTATTTGCAAGACACAGTGATGGCAAATTCATTCTCCGCATCGAGGACACCGACCGAACACGTTTTGTTGAAGGCGCGGAAGATGTTATCAATCAAACTTTAAAAATTGCAAATTTAACCTATGATGAGGGTCCTGACAAAGGCGGAGAAAACGGACCATATCGCCAAAGTGAGCGAAAAGAAATTTATCTTGAATACGCACAAAAACTAATTGACGAAGGCAAAGCGTATTATTGTTTTTGTTCAAAAGAAGAGCTGGAAGCAATGAATGACGGCGAGAATAGCGGATATAATGGTCGATGCCGTGAACGCAGTCGCGAAGAAGTTTTGCACTTACTTTCAACAAACACACCTTTTGTTGTTCGTTTTAAAATGAATCACGAAGGTACGACAACTTATCATGACAATGTTTTTGGGGATATTTCTATTGAAAACAACACATTACAAGACATTGTGCTTATCAAATCTGATGGCTACCCTACCTACAACTTTGCGCACATTATTGACGACCATTTAATGGGCGTTACTCATGTTGTTCGTGGAAACGAGTATATCACAAGTACACCGCAATATGTGCAAATTCACGAAGCATTAGGCTGGGAACTACCTGAATATTATCACTTGCCTTTAATTATGGGCAAGGACGAGGACGGAAACGTTAGCAAACTCAGCAAGCGACATGGTGCGGTTTCTTTTGCCGACCTCACAGCTCTTGGATACCTGCCTGAGGCTATCATCAACTATGTTGCATTGCTTGGCTGGCATCCAGATGATGACGAGCAAGAAATATTCTCGCTAGAAGAACTTATAAAAATATTCAATCCATCACATATTCGCAAATCTGCCGCAATTTTTGATTATGACAAACTAAAATGGATGAACGCAAAATATATTTCAGCTCTTAACCTTTCTGAATTTAAAGAAATTGCTATGCCTTATATTGAACGCGTTTTGACAAACGAAGTTGCAGATTTTGATTGCTTGCTTGGTCTATTGCAACCAAGAATTCAAATTCTAAGCGAAATCCCAGAAAAAATTGAATTTTTCCAAGCATTACCTGAATTTGATATTAATCTTTTGGCGAATGATAAGAAAAAAACTACGCTTGAAAGCGCACGCGAAATTTTAAAAACAGCACTTGCAAAACTTGATTTAGTACAAGATTGGACAAATGATGTTTTATTTACAGAATTAAATGCAGTAGCAGAACAATTAGGTTACAAATCAATGTCTGTGATGTGGGTAATTCGCCTCGCAGTATCGGGCAATGTTGTAACCGTCGGTGGCGCAACTGAAATTATGCAAGTACTCGGCAAAGCCGAATCCCTCACACGCCTCGCAACGACTTTGGAAAGATTGGGGTAAAGTGAAAAATTCAAAATTTATAAAAAACAAAAACCGTATGCTCGGTTTTTATTTTTATGTACAAACTATATGCCAATTTCTCGCATAATTTCCCGTACTTCGTCCCGCCCCTCATTCAATTTAGAAAGTTCATCAGGGCTTAAGTGTTGCAATAAGGCAAGCAATTCGCCTACATGCACACGCTCCTCATCTCGAATACTCGTCCATACACGACGAGCCAATTCATTATCCGTACTAGCAATATGCGAATTGTATTGATTAATAGCATCGAGTTCGCCAATAATATCCTCCCTCACAGCATTAATAAGGTCATTGTTGTTGTATTGTTTGTTTTGTAATTTTACAAACGGAATAAAGTCCATATATAAACCTCCTCTTATGCAAATTATGTTTTAACACTAAAAAAAGTTCAAAATTTATAAAATATATACAAAATTTATCCAAAATACAACAAATTTCAATAAAGTGTATCATTTTACTTGCAAAATTCGTAAAATTATATATAATTAAATTAAACTTATTATGGAGGGTTTAAACATGGCTTTAGGTGAAACTTTAAGCAAGTTCTTTGATGCTGCGAACAAAATCTTGGCATTTGTTGTGCTTTTGGCTTATGTACTTTTTGCAATTAACGCAAACTGGACATTTATCGACAACACAACAATAATTGAAATCATTAATGCCATTATGCGTTATGGTCCATTGGTAATCTGCGGACTTGTAATGATTGAATTTGCAATTAAGCGCAATTTGATAATTCAAATTATCGTTTACGCAATCATTGCTGTTGCAGTTATTTTCCAATTCTTCCCAGACACATTTGCTGCTATGGTTACACAAATTAACGGCGCATTTGGCGGTTAAAAAAAGTCCCTGTATGGGACTTTTTCTTTTTATAAAACATTGCATAGTACTGATTTTTTGCGGTATTTTTTTATTTTTTAAGCATTTTTGAGCCATTTTCAATATTATTTAAAACATCTACGCCCTGTACTATGCAACACGCACCAATTTTAATATCCTGCATAACAACGCAATTATTAATAACACTATTCGCACCTATTTCACATCCACTATTTAATACACTATTTTCAATAACACAATTTGGATTTAGAATAACATTACCCTCAATTTTAGATAAACTATCTACATATACATTACCAATAATTCGTACTCCCTTATCCAACAATTTTCGTTGTATACTTGCTTGCATTTTTTCTTCCATCTTTCGCAATTCTTCTAGCGTATTTACACTCAAAAAATACTCAAAATTTGAGGCGTTTACATCACTTATTTTGCAATTTTCCTGATATAATAAATTTACCAAATCTGTTAGATAGTATTCATTTTGTGCGTTATTCCTGCAAATTTTTGCAACATTCCTTACTAAAAAGCGATTTTTAAAACAATATACCCCTAAATTAACTTCATTGATTTTTAATTGCTCGGCATCACAATCTTTTGCCTCAATTATATCACAAATCAATCCATTCTCATCTCTTAAAATACGTCCAAATTTATGTTCAGAACAACATTTATCAACCAGCAATTTTGCTTCACAATCAGTTAATTTCAGCATTTCATCAACCAATTTTTCGTCTACAATGGGACCATCGCCATTTATTACTAAAACATTAGCTTCAACACTCCCTATAACATCGCACACCAGCCTTAAAGCGTGCCCCGTTCCTAATGGTTCATTTTGTACAACATATTTTACAGACTCCCCCAAAACTGATGGTATTTCACTATTCACGCCAACAACAACATAAATTTCAAGTTTTTTTTGCTTTAAAACATCAATTATGTGTAAAATCAATGGTTTTCCACAAACTTTCAATAATACTTTATTTAATTTTTGTTTCATTCTAGCGCCACGACCACCAGCTAAAACAACCGCAATATTTCTCAAATACTACTCCTTATTAAAGCCATTATTTTCTTTAATATTCAAATACGCCCTAGCAACTGCGAAAGCGTTATTTTTTAAATCTTTTGTTAAAGTTGTACCCGCCCCAATGAAGCAGTTATTGCCTATATTTCTAGGAGCAATAATATTTACATTACACCCCACAAAACAATTATTCCCCACAAAAGTTTTATGTTTTAATACACCATCATAATTTGCAAACACAACACCACAACCTATATTACACCCACTACCGATTACAGCATCGCCAACATAACTTAAATGCGCAATTTTTGTATTATCCCCTATTACGCTATTTTTTACTTCACAAAAGTTCCCCAATCTAATACATTTTCCTAATTTTGTATTTTTTCTAATATGCGCACTAGGCCCAATCTCGCAACCATTTTCACATACCATACCCTCTATAAAAGTATTTGAATAAATTATTGTATTTTCACCAATTATACAATTTTTATCTATATACACATTAGGATATATGATGCAATTTTTACCTATTCTTGCACCTTTTTCAATAAAAGTATTTTTAGGTGAAATTACTTGAAAATCACCAAAATCTTGTAAAAAATCGAATTTTTTGCAGTTTTTTTGCGTTTTTTTAGTTATTTTTGTTGATTTTGATTGCATAGTACCCTCTCCTTTCTGCTTATCCAAACCATTCGTATCATAAACAATATTCCAAACACACCTAAAACAGGATAACAATAACTAACTATATTCCCAAATCCTAACCCCGAGATTATTAAACATATTATACAAACTATTATGCTACATAATTTGAAATTGTGAGTATATCGTTCCAACCAAGTTGATATTGTGTAAACCAATGAAACAGCAGTTGTCGCAATCCCAATCCAAACAACTATCAAGGTTAATATTCCGAAAATATGACTTGCACTACTAGCAATATACACTAACGGCATATCCGACATCGAACTATATGGATTTAAATAAATTGAAATCACCATACCTATTAAACACAAAACCATAAACCCAGCACCGACAGCACTACCTGCCATATTTACACCTTTTGAATGCTGGTTGCCAAGTCTTGCAAAAATAAAACCCGCAAAAAACAAATTACTGCAAACATATAATACACAAAAAAATATTGCGCTAACCGCCTTTTCTGCACCATCAGTTGCTGGAATAACAAAACCGCTATTATTTATTACACAGAATATAAAAGCAATAGCAATAATCAAAACCATAGCAGGAACTACAAGCAAATTAACTTTAAGCATTTTGTTAAAACCAAGCCAACTTACCAAAACAGCGACAACCGCCGTAACAACACTTGCATAGCGATAAATTTCTTGTGATACAACAATATCAAAAAGCGAATTAGCCCCAGCAAACATCGAAGAAAGAAGAATAAAATTGCTAAAAATAAAGATTATTTCACCGATTAGCCCCCATTTTCCAAATAATTTACCATTCATTTGTTGCACCGACTCAATTCCGTTACGCTTACCAAACTCCAAAAAAACAAAACCAAGTCCAAAAAGCAAAAGTCCGGCGAGCAATATTAGCGGAAAACATACCCAACCAAATTGCGCAAAATAAAACCACACTTCCTTCCCACTAGCAAAACCTGCTCCAACAATTGAGCCAAACATAACTGCGCCAACAAGAATTGATTGCTTAAAACTTGCCCCAAACATAGCACCTCTCAAATCAATAACTCAAAATCATTTACAACCCGCAAAACATTATTCTCATCAACACCAAAATACAAACAGGCTTGATTGAGCGTTTGTGCGTTTCTACAAAAATAAAGACAGGCATATAAATTTTCATCAAAATTCGTTAAATTTGAGTTTTTTTCGATATTTTTTGTTATTTTTTGCGAAATTTGAGAAAAATCTACATCAAGCCCATTGATTAATGCATAACTCATAGCATTGATATATCCATTTTTTAATGCATCGTTTTGCTTACAATATGTTGGAATTTTTATACTTAAACTACGATAACGATAATCAGCTGTCAAATCAATTTCTTTAAAGGTTTCATTTTTTAGCGCATATTTAGTCAAATAAAATTTTTGTTCTTTATTTAAACGCACTGATAACATAAAATGTTTATACATTTTTAACGCTTTTTTCTTTTTACATTTTGATAGTGCTTGCGATAATTTCTCGGTTAGTGCCAAATCTTTTGTCGTCATCGCCCATTCAATATCATCAGCAAGTAACAATGAACGTTGAAAATTATCACAAAAATTAGCATTAATAGCACCAAATATATTATTTAACTTACTTTGAGCCAATTTTGCAGGAATTTGTGTTATGATAGCAAGAGGTGGTTCGACCAAATTTCGTGAAAATATATCATAGTAAATATTAAGTACAGGGTTTTCTATATCAACCCAACGAGCACGGCCGATACTATATAATGCCTCTTGTGTTTCCCCCATATTGAAATATGCGATTGCTTGGTATAATAAAACTTTCGTATTATACTCGTCCAAGCTTATAGCTTGAGTATACATTTTTACACCATTCTCAAAATCCCCAATAGAACAAAAAAGATTCCCAGCAAGCACAAATTGTGCGAAATTTAGTGAAATATTGCTTAATTTTTGCAAATTTATATCCAAACTGCACATATCCCCTTCCGCATAACACAAAGAGCATAGCACTAAAATCGCGTGAGCATTGGACGGATTTTCCCTTAATATCGAAAATAATATTTCCCTTGCTTTGTCATATTTTTTTGATAAAATTAGAACATCTGCAAGATATACTTGCAATTCAATATCCTTATATCCCAAAGGATAAAGCAATTCAATCGCCTGCTCATATTTTTTCATTTTAACTAAATTTTGCGCAATAGCTATCACAGGTTGTACATTTTGCGCTTGCCCCAATTCTTCACGTAATATATAAGTCCATTCAAGCACCGCTCCCGAAAAATCTTGCGTGCCTCCACAACTTAAAGTTGCATCGAAATATTCCAACGCTAATTTTGGATTATGCATCTTTACCAAATTTCTCCCCAAACCGAAAAAGGCACTTGCTCTAGTTTCAGGAATGCATACTGCACGAAAAAAATGCTCACAACTCAAAGCGTATAGGCCCATTTCAAAATAAACTTGTCCTATCAAAATATTTATACTCTCTCGGTCTACGCGAGTTTTTGCGTTCTCAATAGCACGACGACCCGCATCAAGCGCACCTAAAAAATCACCATATGCACTTCTTGTATCTATAAGGCGCAAATAATAGTCCAGATTTTGCTTAAAACTCACAACTTTTTGCATATAATAACTTATGGTTAATCAAATAATAAAATTACTAAATTTTTTGCTCAATTTTTACTAATAATGCTCAATTTTTCGTAGTTATTGCTTAAAATTTAGTATTTATGCTCAAAAATTTTGCTTTATGCTCAATTTTTACTATTTTTTTGCTCAAATTACTGTTTTTAGTCAAAATATTATAAAAACAAAAGAAAAAAGGCTAATTTTGCCTTTTTTTATACTATTTTTTGTTATTTTTTATATAATTTCTGCTTTTTTTAATCATACGAGTGCAAGCCTCATCACCTTTTACTAAATCCAAGGCTTCCTTATATGTACACCAACGCAATTCAACTGATTCAGGCGACATTGCATAATCGCGTGAATTTGTTTGAATCAAAAAATTTATGTCATAGTGCTTATGCGCAGGTTCGCCTTTTGTACGATTGGCTGGTATATTATAAATCGCACAATCAAACACTCCATCAATTAAAAAATTCAAGTCATTTGGTGATATCCCACTTTCCTCGATTGTTTCGCGCAATGCTACATTTTTCACATCTTTTTCCCCATCACAATGACCACCAAATTGAATCCAAATATCAGCCTTTTTATGATGATTTAATAATATATTTCCTGCGCTATCAACCACAAGTGCACTTCCAGTAAAATGCCCCTCTTTATTCTCTCGAACAAAAGCAAAATCATTATATTTATCAAAAAATTCTAACATTTCTTGAACAACTTTTTCGTTGTTTTCGTTCTCTTTTTTTAAATTTAAAAGTGCAACTTTTAAGTCAAATTCCATCATTTGCAAACACCTAACTTAATATAAAAATGCTATTATCCCTCATTTTTTTGCAACATAGTCGCAAGATTTTGCGGTTAAGTTGTTAAAAATAGATAATAGCAATCATTTTATTTTAAAAATCCTTTTATGATAACTTGCTCAGCTTCTTCTTGTGTAAGCCCCAAAGTTTGCAGTTTTACAATCTGCTCACCAGCAATTTTACCAATCGCTGCTTCGTGAGTTAAATTAGCATCAACGCTTGTATTTCGCAGTGCAGGAGTTGACGCAACTTGCGCTTTATCCATTACAATCGCATCACACTCAATATGTCCAAAACAAGCATTATTTCCATCAACAACGGAGTTGAAAATTTGCTTGCTTGTTCCCTTTGCAACACTACGACTAATCACATTCGCCCTTGACGATTTTCCATTCAACTGAACCACAAAATCAGTCGCTGCAAATTGGTCATTATCTGTCAAAATGCTCTCTCTTATGTCAAGGCTTGCATCATCTGCTAAATCAGCCTCGGTCTTACGAACCGAGCGCGATACTCCCACCAACTGAACTGTTTCCATAATAACCTGCGCGCCCTTTTCAAGATGAAGGACAGTGGTTGGATTTAGAATTTTTTCCGCAGTTGCGCTACCTATACCCAAATGTTTTTCAACATATTTAACTCGCGAATTTTCACCAACGTAAAAAGTGTGAATACCATCGTGTCCACTTGTCGCTTCGCTGTTATTGTGAATGCCACACCCCGCAACTATCAAAACATCGCAGTTTTTCCCAATATAAAAATCATTGTAAACCAAGTCATTTAAACCTTCAGCCGTAACAATTACAGGGATATGCACACTTTGATTTTGCACACCATCAGCAATGCGAATATTAATGCCAGAAACATCTGTTTTTGATTCAATTTCGATGCCCTGCGCGCTCGCGCGCCCGATTGATTTGCCATTTTTACGGATATTATATGCACCTTGTGGCACATCGTGAAGCCCTGCAATTTGTGCTAACAATTCGCTGTCAATTTTATCCATTTTTCCTCCTCAATTTGTTGCAATTTCCAAAACCTTGTATATTAGGCAAAACTTCAGCAGGCGTGCCGTGCATAGCAATTTTTCCGTCTGCAATCAAAATTATTTCATCGGCACTAGCAAACAATTTCTCTTGATGGCTTATAATGATGTTTGTACAATTTTTATTGATAGATTTCTTAAAAATATCTACTAAATTATTAAAACTCCAAATATCTATACCTGCCTCTGGCTCGTCAAAGATATTTAGAGGACAACCACGCGCAAGCACACTTGCAATTTCAATGCGTTTGAGTTCGCCTCCAGATAAAGTGTTGTCCAATTCGCGGTCTAGATATTCTCGCGCACATAAGCCAACTATTGAAAGATATTCACAAGCCTGCGCTGTTGTGATTTTTCCACCACTTGCCTGTTCAAGCAAATCGCGTGCGGTCAAGCCTTTAAACCTAACTGGTTGCTGGAATGCAAAACCAACGCCCATACGCGCGCGTTCCGTTGTGTTCAATCCTGTGATTTCCTTATTTCCTAAATAAATTTGCCCAGTATTTGCTGGCAATATCCCCATTATAATCTTTGCGAGTGTTGACTTTCCGCAACCATTCGCGCCAGTTATAACGTAATTTTTACCAGCCTCAAAATGAAAACTAATATCGTTTAAAATAACTTTTTCGCCATTTTCCTGCGCAATAAATTTTATATTTTTTAATGTAAGCATAAAAAGATTATATCACATTTTATATATAATTACAAGTAAAATCAAAAACAAGTCCGCAAGTATTAAACAAAGTGCGGGCGCTTCAGCGATTTTTGCGCACGCAAAAACCGCTTGCGCGCGCTCCGCGCGTGCTGTGCGCCACCGCGCACAAGCGCCCGCCCCTATGTTAATAGAATACTAACAGCCGATTTCTGCTAGCAACTTCGCCTTTTTATAATGACAAAAAAATACCACATTTTTGTGATATTTTTTCTTATTTTTTTGATTTTTTAATTATTTTTTCAACGTGAACAATCAAACCAATTCGCTGTTATTGTCTGTTTCGGTGTTTATGTTCGTACTTATTTCACTAAAACGCGCAACCACAATAGAACCCACAAGTTCCTCGTCATAAGTCAAACGCGCACTCCAATCCGTGCTTACAAGTTCGTCATTTATGTACCAACCATCAAATTGATAGCCATTTAGTTTAAGGCGCGCAACAACCGTTATGGTGTCGCCAACAATCAAGTCTTCATAGTTGTCGCCCAAAATTTCCGCACTTCCGCCGATTGTAGACATAACCGCAATGCCGTCAATCTTTGCGCCACCGCTCGCCATTTGAAGTTCTGGCTTTGTGTTGCCAAGAGTAATATTCAAAGTCAAACTTCCCTCCAAATCATACAGAATAAACTTAACTTTGTTGCTGTTTTGGCTGGTGTAATATTTGATTGTAAATGCATTGCCCGTGTTGACCATAGTGCCGTCAAGATAAATGATTTCCTCTGCAATATTGCTATCAACATACGCCTGCGTGATGTAGTATCCGCTGTTTGGCGTAACATTCACAATTGTTTGAGTGCTTTCGTAAACAATGTCGTAAACCGCATTAGATACATTTACAACCAGATTGTTACTTCCCAATGTGTGCGTATTTAAAGTGATTGTTGGAATGTTTGATATTCCTGTTGGAAGTCCAGAAAAATTAAGGGTCAAAACATTGCTAGAAAAAGTGTAGTCATAAGCAACTGCCCCTATTCCACCGCTACCACCAGAGGCTGAAATTTTTATATATTCGTTAGAATTATACTTAAATTGTGGATAATAGCCAGAGGCATATGTTGCGGTGATTGTCGCTGTGATTGTGTCGTAGGTCGCTCGTGTAAAATTAGCATTTGAAATTTTTGAAGTGTTTGAATTTGTTAATGTAATATTCCCCGCAGCTGTGGCGGAAATAGAAATATCTGCAGAAACATTATAAAGAATAACAGTAACAACACCATATGCAGAACGATAGGCTTTATACTGCGTGTTTGTTAAAGTTGTATAACTGCTTGGTGCAGTCGTAGAGTCTGTGATTGTTGCTGTTGTGCTATCTATATTTAATGTGTTTATGTAATAGTTTGCTTTTGCTGTGTAGGTGAACGTTATCGGTGTTGCAGCTACAATATAAAAAATCTGGTTTGAATAATTGACACTACAATTACTCCCAACACTCGCGGAAATATTATAACCGGCGAAATCTGCTAGAGATTTTAGTGAGATGTGAGCGGCAGGACGGACGCCGTAGCTACCGTTCACATCGTAGCTGCCAGCGGAGCCCGAGGAGCCCACTAGCATCGCACGGTAGTCAGCGCGAGAGTTGCCGGAGCGCAGCCAGCAATAGCTGATAGTTGAACTTGTATCTGCATATAAGGACGTTGCGAATGCTCTGTCAGTTGAGTTTAGTCCCCATTGTCCTGTATATGTTGTTGTATTGCTTGTATATGAACTAGTTGTGTTATTAAACACTTCACCAAAAGAAGGCAACCACATATAACTGCCATTACCTATTGTTG
>JAFUJK010000031.1 GCA_017468205.1 Clostridia bacterium | reverse complement strand
TCCTGCCCCATTAAATGTTCCATTTGTATTGAAAATATTTGTCGTAATAGTCGGTGTTGCTGTTGTTGCATTTAATTTATTTATATGATTAACAATCAAAAATACACTTCCACCAATAACAGCAGAACATAACAATGTTATGAAAATAATAAGAGAGTAAAATCGTATTTTTTGATTATTTTTAGATGTTTTTAAATCGTTTGAAAATCCTTTATTTAACCCGTTTTCAGCAATTTTTTCGCTATTTAATGCCCCCCCCCCCCTGCGGGGTTGGACGGTGGATAAATGGTTGTTTTTCATACGACATTCCTCCATTTTCCCCTTGCTGGCGGTGATAAATCGCCTAGATTGCCACGTTACCCTTGCGGGTGCCTCGCAATGACAGCAAGGAACTTTATTACTTCTATTTTACCACAAAACTTTATAAAATACTAATAAAATTAACTTGTTTTATAAACTTTTTTATTTTTGCGTAATTAGCATTTTGCGAAAGATAATTTAATATATTAAAATATGACAACTACCTCTATTTTTGTATTTTTATTTGGTACACTTGTTGCAATGGTGCCTGTTGTTGAAACACAAGGAGCAATTCCTCTTGCAATGAGCACAGCGCTTTGGGGCGACTCCGCTCTCAATGCATTATGGGCATGGACGGCTGCAACGTTAGGAGGAATTTTAGTTTGTTTTATTGCTGTTGCGATTTTTCTTCCATTTCGTAAAATTTTAGAAAAATGGCAATTTTCTCGTAAAATCTTGCAATTTATTGATAAAAAAATGATTTTATGGCTTAATGAGCATTACAAAAAACAAAATGAAAGAAAAAATTTATTTAAGAAAAGAAAAAACAATAAAACAATACTAAAAAATGAAGAAAATATCGAGAAAAACAATCAAAAAATAAATTTCGTTGAACAAACACAAAACAACAAAAAGAAACAAAAAACAACAAGTAAACACTCTTGGAAAAAAGCGTTAATAGTGTTTATTTTTTGCGCACTTCCCGTCCCTTTTTCGGGAGTTTGGAGTGCGGCGGCGCTATGTTCTGTGCTTAAATTAGGTTATTTCCAAAGTGTATTAGCCTTGGCAATCTCGAACACATTTAATACAATTTTAATAGGTTTATTCTGCTTCTTTTTAGACGAATTTATTGATGTTTTGATAACAGCAATGTTAATAATTTTCGTTTTATTTCTTCTTTATCACCTTTTAAAAGCAATTTTATTGCGATTGGAGAACAAGAAAGAGATGCAATCTAACGAAATTATTGAAAAATGATTGAAAAAAGAGGCAAAATTTGATATAATTGGGGTATTATATATAAAGGTGCACACGCGAATATGGAAAAACATTTTGATTACAAGCATTCAGCGCTGGGCGGGCTGTGGGGGCTTTTTGCGCCTGTAATTGTGTCGCTTATTGCTTCAATCGCGATAATAATCGCGGGCGGTGAAGAAAGCGCACTAGCTACAAGTCCAGTTTTCAATGTTATTTCAGGAATATTGGTTGAACTCTCATTTTTATGCGTTTTT
Source organism: Clostridia bacterium (assembly GCA_017468205.1). GTDB lineage: Bacteria > Bacillota > Clostridia > Christensenellales > UBA1242 > UBA7867. Next base: position 29,724 of record JAFUJK010000031.1, on the reverse strand, counting down.
CTAGTAATAACAAAGCGCAACAATGTTGACTTTATCAACGCAACAGGGATAAAACAGCGAGTTCCTTGGTACTTCTATTTAATATCAATCGGGCTTGGCATCGCATTTATCTTCCTCTTTAATCCAATTATTTCACTTTGGGAAGAGTTGCTTGCGCTAATCGGCTATAACATTAACAACGAAATCGCTTTTCCTCTCGATAGTATAGGGGCACTTTTCCTTGCAATATTCACTACTGCGCTAATTCCTGCGATATGTGAAGAATTTTTATTCCGCGGACTAATTTTAAACGGCTTACGTAAATTTGGCGCAGTAACGGCAATAGGATTTTCAGCCTTGACATTCTCGCTTATGCATATGAACTTGCAACAATTGCCTTACACGTTTGTGCTAGGAATTATCTTCGGCATTATCGTTTATTACACTCGCAACATTTGGTTAAGCGTGATAATGCACTTTGTTAACAATGCAACTGCGCTGGTTATTATGTATATTTCTACCCCGCTGGACACTCCATTTGTGTGGTGGGAAATCCTAATTGCTCTTGGATGCGTGCTTGGGGCTTGTGCTTTGACATATTTAGTGATATACTTATTCAAGAAAAAATCGCCAGCAAGCACAGAACCGCACGAAATTGCTAGTGAAATGGAAAAAGGCATTTCAAAGCGACTTATGGCGACACCTATATTTGCTGGAATTTTGTTATTAATTATTTTTAGTTTAGTTAACTTTGGAGTACTATGAAAACGAACTTAATTCAAGATAAAAAAGTTTTTTACGCTGGGCTTATATACTTTATAACTGTTGTTTTGTATATAACGGCTCGAATTATTTGGAGCGCAGGTGCGTTCTCGGCGCTTGACCCAATTTTTAATGATTTATTATTCTCAACTATCGTACAAGTATTTATTGTTGGTGGTTTTCCGTTCTTTATGTGGAAAATATTGAATAAGCAAACATTTAAGCAGACCGCGGAGAGATTTTTCTTTAAAAAAGTATCATTTAAAACAATACTTGCTTCCCTCGCTCTTGGGGTTCTCCTATATATCCTTATAATCTTTGTTTCCACATTCTGGAATACATTAATTGGCTTTTTGGGTTACGCCCCGTCTAGCGGTTCGGCAACTACATCGCTTCCAACTTGGCTTGCGTTCCTAATCACAACAATTTCAACCGCGCTAATGCCGGGGTTCTGTGAAGAAACATCAAACCGTGGTCTACTACTTGGTAATATGCGCAACAATGGACTAAAACGCGCAATTTTGCTATCAGCGCTTATGTTTGGACTTATGCACCTTAACATAATGCAATTTGGACACGCGTTTGTTTCTGGACTAATTTTGGGAGCAGTTACGTACATTAGTAGAAGCATCTTCCCTGCTATGATTATGCACGGCGTATCTAACTTCTGTTCTGTTTATCTCGATTATGCAACAGCGTACAACTGGTGGGGCGGTGGCATAATGGAAGCCGTTTCAAACTTCTTCCTTAATTCAAGCATATTTGTTAGTCTTATACTTTCATTCCTAATCTTTGCAATAGTTTTGGTTTGTATCGCGATGCTTATTTCTGTAATTTTTGTCGAAAACAAACGAAGCAAATTTGCACGTTTCCGCAAAAACCTTTACGAATCAGTAAAAGGCACAGAAATGGAGAATTCGATTAATTTTAACAATACTGCGCAAATGCTCGACCTTTACAACAAAGCATCAGCAAGCGACCTAAAAGATAAAATTGAAAGTGGAAAAATTCCTCTTGGACATCTTGAACACGAGGTTGCAGGTGGTGCAATTAACACTATGATTTATAGCGAAATTGACGAATATAAAAAGCCAAATCCTTTTGATTACATCTTTTATTATATGTCTATATGTATGATGACAATAATCACGATTGCAACATTTATTTGGGGTGCGTTATAATAGAAAAACTCGCGTTTAGGCGAGTTTTTTATTTTTACTTTCTGTCTTCTTTTGCTTTTTCAATACGAGCATTTGCCTGTTCAACACGCGCTTGTGCTTCGGCAATTTGTTTTGCTTGCTCTTCCTTCATTTTTTCTTGTCTTTCTTTTGGGGACATTTTTGCATCTTCCCAACTTTGTTTTGCATTTTCTTTTGCTTTTTTCAAGGTGTTTTTGCCTCTATTCTCTTCAAAATTTGCTTTTGATTCAGCCTTTGCTGCTTGAAATTGTGCTTTTGTTACTTCGTGTTGCGCCTTTGCGCTTTCCTTCATATCCTTAAATGGGTGAAAATCTTTTGCCATAACTTTTATCTCCTTTATAATTTATATAATTATTGTACAAAAGCAATGTTTTTAATTTATAAAGAAATTGTAAAAATTATGTAAAAAAACTCGCGTTTAGGCGAGTTTTTTTAATTTCTTTTAATTTGTTGTTATTTTTCTATATTTTTAAATAATAAACATAGCAACCATTCCACCTATCATTGCAGGAATAAATAAAAGGCAAAGAGTACCATAGAGAATATCAAACCATTTTGCGGTTTTTCTAACTTCTTCTACTTTTTCAGTTTGCTCAACAACTTCAACTTCTGGTTGAGTTTCCTGTGTTGACGCGATTTCTTCAACCTGCTCGCTTTCTTTTGCTTCTTCCACCACTTCTTCAACTTTTGGTGCTTCGCTAACTTCAACACCTTGCACGATAGTTACTGTTTCGCTTGCCTCCTGCTTACTATCAATAGAGTTGGCAATATTTTTGCCTACGCGTTTCTTAATTGTCAAACGTGAGCAGGCACTTGCAAAACCAATGATTGCATTTTGAATTAATTGACCGATTGTTGAAAATCCCATACTAATTGTAACACATGCAAGAATTACACCGCCAAAAATCATCAAGAAATTTCCACCAAAGAGCGCAAGTGCTCCATCTTCTATTGTTGCAAGGTTTTCAAACAACCAAATTGTGCCATATTCGCACGCAAGAACTAGCGCAACCATTCCAAGCATAAGAATCAAAGCCAGGACTTTTCCGACATAGCCAGACTTCATATAACGTGTTTTTTCGCTGTCATATTTAGCCACAAGGTTGAAAATAGCGCCAAAGAATTTTAAAATCTTCATTTCTACCACTCCTATATTAAACTTATATTTTATTATAACACAAAAAAATAAAAAATGCACCTTATTTGGTGCTAAAAAATGTACAAATACAAACTTTTGTTCAATGGTGTGCCTAGGGGGAGTCGAACCCTCACTAAAAGTTCCGGAAACTTACGTGCTATCCATTACACTATAAGCACATACGCTATATTATATAATTTAAAAGCAAAATATGCAATATTTTTGATAAAATATTTTGAAAATCACTAAAAATATGCTAAAATAATAGCAAAAGGACACTAGGAGGCTATTATGACTACTTTGGGAATACTTATGACTATTGCTTTTTGTTTATTAAGCGCAGGAATACTAGCAGTTCTCATTCTGTATATGCGAGTGCTTTACCAAACAACAAAACAATCAACCGCAGATAAATTTATCATAAAAGCACCAATATGGCACATATGGGCATCATTTTTGGGTTATTTCATTTCATTCTTTGTAATTGTGGCAATATCAACTTTTTGGGCATCTGCATCTAAACTTGAAATATACTTAATTTTTGCGTTATTTGCAGTAATTTTCTTGATTGAAATATTTGCTCATATGCGCACTTGCATCATTATTGATGGTGAAAACATTACGCGAATAACTTTATTACGCAAAAAAACATTCAAAAAAAGCGAAATTACCACACAAAAACCAATTAATGATTGTACTAGCATAGTTTTCTACAAGGGCGACTCGCGCGCATTTATTGTGAGCGACACTTCTATTGGCTATGAATACTTGTTAGAATACACTTCGGACATACCACAATACAATTTCACCCCACCACCAATGCCTAGCCTAATCAAACATCGCGATGAAAGCGAATATGAAACAAATTAAGCCCCGTTATGGGCTTTTATTTTTTATATTTTTTGACGATTTTTTTGCAAACTTTGTCGAAACATTTTACTTGTTTATACATACTTCTACAATCGCGCTTATTTTTCTACAAAATACTGCAAAAATTTTGGAAAAATATACCAAAATTGCCTTTGATAATTCAAAAAACTGCTATAAAATTAAATATATAAAAAAGGAGAAAAAATATGCCAAAAATACTAATAATAGAAAAAAATACCGAAAAAGCCGAGCAACTTGTTAACGAAGCAAAACAATATTTTAAACACAAAGAAATCGAACTTATCCACGATTTTGACAATATCGACCTAAATTCGTACGCAAACGACCTTTTCATTTCGTATAATATTACAATTGTGCAAAAATTGCAAAATACTTTTGGCGCACACGACATAAAAACACTTATAATAGACAGTGAAAGCGAAACTTATTGCAATATTTACGCCACAGGTAGAGAGGGTGCATTCACCCCTGACGAGCGAGATGTTGACTACCCTATTGAGCGCATTATTGATACGGTTTTTCTCACTCTTGGGTTGCGCCGAAACCTCTCTGGCACGATGTATCTCAAAAGCGCAATAAAAATGGTGGTTGAAACACCATATATACTTATGAGAAGTATTACGACACAACTCTATCCACGCATTGCAGAACAATTCAACACTACCCCCAGCAAGGTTGAACGCGCAATTAGACACTGCCTTGATACGTGCTATTATGACAAGCGTTTTATGGCGTTAAACAATTTATTTGAAGCCGAAGTTTTCAAGAATAATGACAAGCCTTCAAACGGCGAATTTATAGCATTAATTGCAGATAAAATCTTATTAAAATTAGACAATAAATCCAAAAATAAAAATTTACGTTTTGGTTAATTATCCCCAAGTTATCCACATTTTTATGTGGATAACTTTTGTTATTATGTCATTAAGTGGTAATTTTTAGGGGGTATAGTGCCATATTTTTGCTTTTTGATTAGAGTTATCCACAAGTTATCCACATTTTTATGTGGATAACTGTTGTTTTTCGTATCATTGTTTTATATTTTTTAAAGGCGAGATTGTCTCAAAAAGTACTACGAGTTGGGAGCAATCTCGGCGACAAAGTTGCCACTACGGTGGGAATAGAAAATGGATAAAAAAAAGAAAAATCTCTATTTTTTAGAGATTTTTCACATATTTTTTTACTATTCTTCTACTGGTGTCAAGTTGTTGTCTTGTTCGATGTTAAATACATTACCGAATGCTTCAATTGTGTTTGCCTCTTTATCCAATACTACATCGATTGTACCATAGTGCATATCACCTGGAGCATCTGGGATTGTACCTTCTGGCAACACAATAGTTGCATAGTAAGAACCACTTTCCAAAGTCTCATCTGTGTCATAAACGTTAACTTTTACGCCATAAGAATCGCCGTAAATTTCCATATTATAGTTATATACAGCTTTTGCTTCGCCTTCTGGAATGAAGTTACCTACAACATCTGGGTTACCTTCGCCACCATCAGTAATTGAAAGGTATGAGTAACCACCCATATTTACATCGTAGTAGCAAATCATACTTGATGTAGTCTTTGTAGTGTCATAAGCATACAAAGTTGCAGGAGCAGGACCATCACCAGAAACTTGAAGAGCCCCATTTGCATACAACTTAACAGTAGTTGCACCTGACATTGCAGCAAGAGAGCAAGAGTCGTCCAAACTGTAAGTGGCAGTTGGTTCTAATTGACTTAAATCTACTGTAACATCTACATAAACATAAGATGTAGCTTTCTCTTGACCTTCAAGACCATATTTAATAGCGATAGACTGCTCACCAAGTTTTGTAATGTCAAAGTTTGATGTGTCAATCATATCAGCAGTAATTGTAATTGTATCAAACATATTACCGCCTACATACTCATAGTAGTAAACTGTTGCTTGCTTGCCGATAAAGTTTTGGTTTAAGAATGCGTTTAAATCACCATTCCAAGTAGCTTCAATGTCTAAACTACCTTGAAGTTGAATATTCATTACATTACAAACTTCTGGGTTGTAGATATCAATAAGTCCCATTTCTGTGTAATCTTTGTAAGTTACGTTAATTCTGTATCTACCAACAGTATCAAACTCAATATTACCTGTCATCGAAATTTCTGGGTCTGTTAATTTAATGGTTTTTGAAACTTGATAGCCTTGTTCGGTCGTCAAATCAACATCAACTTCAATATCTGCATTTGTTGCTGTGTTTACTTTTAATGTTTCGTAAATATTCATATTAGTTACTGTTGCTTTACTTGCATCATAAACAGTGATTTGGATTCTATCAGTTAAATCTTCATAACCAAAAAGTTTTGCAGAATCAAACACGTAGTATTGTTGTGATTCTGTTGTTCCATCAAATGCTGTTCCACCAGTTTCTGTTACCAACATATCAGTTGTTACCAATTTGTAGTATTGATATTCTTCACTATCATCACCATCTTCTCTGAAAGTGATTTGAACATATTCATCTTCAAAAGGATTGCTGTTTAATTCACAAGCATATTCATCATATCCTGAAAACATAACATTTATAATATCATTTGAGTTAATTGTCTCAAATGGCATAATCTTAATGGAAGTAGAACAGTTCCCATATTCAACAGAAGCGTCAAATGCTGTACCTGCAACACTAAAGCCAGACCAATCGATTGTTGCTTCACTCAAATCCACTATATCAGTATCTCCATTAGCAAGTTCAGCTATAATAGAAACACCAGCAAGGTCCGTTACCAATTGCTCATCTTGAACCAATACAGCGATATTGTTTGAAGTTAAAGTAATTTCTTCAACGGTAGTGTCTTCTGGGTCAACAACTTTAAATGTTTGGTAAATGTATTTACCTTGATATTGAATTTTAACGTCATATTCGCCCACTTCTTGGAAGTTAATCTTCTCATATCCAGAATTTTGGTCAACTATAAACATCTCGTCGGTTACATCAACATAACCATTTGTTCCGTTTTCATACTCAACAAGAATTTGAAGTGTTGGCTCAGCGCCCTCTTCGCACATTTTCAACTTTGTTTTGCCATAGTATGCAATGTTCTCAACTTTCAAAGGCATTTGAACAACAACTGTTTGTGTTGAATTATCTGTGTATGTGAAAGTAAAGTTTGCGTATTGAACGCCTTCGTTGTCATAGGTATAAGTAACTGCAACGTTTTTGATTCCTACACCAGTCTCACCCGTTGCACCAGCAGGACCTTCTGGACCTTGAGGACCTGTTTGACCCGTAGCACCTGTTGCTCCTGTAGGGCCGGCTGGACCTGTTTGACCAGTAGCACCCGTGGCTCCAGTAGCACCTGTCGCTCCTTGCGCTTTTTGATTGGTTTTTACACCATCAACTTCCCAATAACCGTCAGCACTAATAGTGATAACTGGTGTGTGTCCTTTGAGAGATTCGAGCCATTCGGCTTCTGTTCCTTCAAAGCCATTTTCAACTGCAATATCATAGGCACTTTTTGGTTCTGCGCCACAGCCAGAGAAAATGAAAGCACTTCCAAGAACTGCCGCGCCCATCACACCTACCAATACGCCTTTACGAAGTACGTTATAAGGCATCTTCTTTTTTTCATCAATTGTAGAATCTTTTGACATAAATATAAACTCCTTTTACGCATTATGCAATATTAGTCTACCCCCTCGCTTCAAAAAAATCAAGCGATTTACCCCTTATTTCAGAAATTTTTTAAATTATTTTTATTTTCGCAAAAAATCGCTAAAAAATAACAAAAAAATAGGCAAAAATGCCTATTCTTACTACTTCTTATATGTATCTTTAAGCGAGATTGTGCTATTAAACACAAAATTTTCCTCTGTGGAATCCTTATCCATACAATAAAAACCTTTGCGCATAAACTGGAATTTGTCGCCAACTTGTGCTGTTTTTAGGAAATTTTCCGCAAGTGCTTTGCGTTCAACAAGTGTATCACTATCAATAAGTTCTTCTACGCTAACGCCACTTGCAAGTGCCTTGCTTGGTTCAAGGTATTCCTGTTTAACCAAGTTCTTAAATTCGCGAATAGTAACTTCAAAAGAATTGCTTTTTTCTACAAAGTGAATTGTTCCTTTGCACTTCATACCCGAGTTATCGCAACCGCTCTTTGTGTCAGGGAAATACTCACATTCAAGATAATCAACCTCGCCATTTTTATCAAGCACGGCTTTGTTACATTTAATTATATAAGCGCCTTTTAGTCTTACAATTCCACCTTCAACAAGGCGATTATATTTTGGTGGTGGTGCAAGGCTGAAATCTTCCTTTTCGATGTAAATTTCTCTACCAAATTTTGCCTTATGCTTACCTGCATTCTCGTCATTTGGATTATTTTCAATTTCGATTTCTTCTGGTTCGCCGTTGTAATTAGTGATAATCACTTTCAATGGGTCTAGAACCGCCATTGCGCGAGTGGCTTTTTTATTCAAGTCATCGCGGACGTAATATTCAAATGCAGAAAGTGGCAAAATACTTACTGATTTTGTTATACCAATATTTAGCATAAAATTTTTAACCGCATCGGCAGTAATTCCGCGACGGCGCATACCTACGATTGTGTAAAATCTTGGGTCGTCCCAGCCCATCACAACACCATTGTTCACAAGTTGCTTTAAGTATCTTTTTCCGAGCAAAACATATTCGAGATTAAACAGCGCAAATTCAATCTGTCTAGGAGGATTTTTCATATCAGGGAAACAATTTTGAATGAACCAGTTATACAGTGGTCTGTGGTCCTCAAATGAAATGTCGCAAATGCTGTGAGTTATGCCTTCAAGTGCGTCCTCGATTGGGTGCGCAAAATCGTACATAGGATAAATGCACCATTTGTCGCCAGTTTTATAATGAGTTGCGTGAAGCACTCGATAGATAACTGGGTCGCGCATATTAATATTAGGGCTTGCCATATCAATCTTTGCACGCAAAGTTACTTCGCCGTCCTTAAATTTGCCCGCTTTCATATCGCGGAATAAGCGCAAACTTTCCTCTGCTGGTCTATCCCTATAAGGGCTGTTCTCACCTGCGCTTGTGAGTGTACCGCGCGTTCTTGCAACATCTTCTGCACTTAACTCACAAACATAAGCCTTGCCGTCCATTATTAATTTTTCAGCCAACTCATACATTTTATCAAAATATGCTTCACTGGCATAAATCACTTTTTTAGGAAAGCAACCAAGCCATTCGAGGTCAGCCAAATAACTTTCGGCAAAATTGCCGTCCTCTTTGGTTGGGTTTGTGTCGTCCATACGCAAGTTAGTATAACCGCCAAATTTGCGCGCTGTTTCAAAATCAATCAGCCACGCCTTGCAGTGTCCGATGTGCCAATATCCGCTTGGTTCTGGTGGACAACGAGTAACCACCTCGTTATACGTGCCATTTAATAAATCTTTCTTTACTTCTTCTTCTATAAAGTTAGCAGGCTCTATTCTTTCGATGTCCTCTCTATTCATAAATCCTCCGAAATATTTATATTTTCTTAATTATAACATCTACGCGCCCATTTTTCAAGTAATTTTTTAACTTTTAATCACGTTATTTATCATATTTTTAGAACAGAATTTACATAAAATTTAGCCAAAAAATACGAAAATGAATTAAATTTAAGAGCATTAACGTCAATATAATACAACTTTGTATATTACGTATTTGTATATTTTGTTTAATTTTAATACATAATTGTAAAAAAATGCGTTTTTTGTCGAAAAAAATCGAATAAAATTTAAAATTTTTAATACAAATTTGTATTTCATAAGTTTTTTATCCAAAAATGCATATAATATATATTATGCAGCGTAATTTTAAGCACAATCGTATCAAAGAATTACGCCACGTAATTGGCATTACGCAAGGAGAGTTATCCATTAATACGGGAATACAACAAGCCAACATTAGTAGATGGGAGAAAGGGCTTAACCGACCAAATATTATGGATTGCTGGCGTCTTGCCGACTACTTCGGGGTAACTATTGATTATTTGATTGGCAGGTACGAGGAATAAACTCGAACTTTGAACAAAAGACAACTTAATAAATTTAAAAGAGCCGTTTGGCTCTTTTTTTGTTTTTAAAGGATAAAATACTTATTTATTGAGATTTCTCGATGCGCTAAACTTATTCGAAATAAAATACTTTGTTCATTTTTGCGCGGACTGACTATAATATATTGTGTCATTGCGAGGTTTAAAAAAGCCGTGGCAATCTCGCCTCTTATCTCCTCATAATGACACGAGGAGGGTTAAGTCAACTTATCCGTATTATTGGTTTCTGTGTTCACATTTGCGGAAATTTCGCTGAATTTTGCAACTATTAATTTGTTATTTATTGTTGATTTTTCAAGGTCAACACTCCATTCCGTGCTTAATGCTGTGCTTTCGCCATATATGTACCAACCGTCAAACGTGTACCCCGCGTATGCAACTGCGCTAAAATGTATGGTTGTGTCGCTGTCAGTGTAGCCATTTATGCGCGCTTCTCCCCCCGCTTCTGCCACAACAGAAACCCCATTTTGTAAACTATCCGTGAAATATGCCGTGTAGGTTTTATCACTTGTTATAGCAACTGTCAAAGGATTTGCATAAATCCGCGTGCTTGGTTCTGCCGAATCTATCCAGTATAGGAACGCACAGCCTGCGATTGGTGTGGCTACAAAAGTATAGGTACTGCCGTGTTCAAATGTTGTATAATGGCTATATATTGAACCCAAATTAGAGTTATTGACATTAAATGTTATATTATAAGTTTTTATCTCAAAAACTGCCGTATATGTAGCATTTTGAGTTACCGTGATTGTATATGGATTTGCTGTTGAAATAATTGTATTTCCGCCGTCTATGCTCCAACCTTTGAACTTATATCCTGTGTTAGGTGTTGCAGCAAGGGGTACTGAGGAGTTATTGGCGTAATCCCCACCACCACTAACGGAGCCATAGGTAGAATTATTTGAAGTAACAGAAATTGTTTTAGAAAGAGCACTAGCAATGACGCTTAAAGATAGATGCGCCGCAGGACGCACGCCCTTACTAATGAATGACCTGCTACTACTTGCAGAATCCGAGTAGAGTACATACATTGCATAATCACCAGCACTAGAAATTCCAGAACGCAACCAACAATAGTTATCAGTAGAACTTGAACCAGTGTAATATAAAGATGTTGAAAATGAACGGTCTGTTTTATTTAAGCCCCACATTCCTGTGTATGATGTTGTACTGCTTGTATATGAGCTTGATTTATTATTAAACACTTCCCCAAAGGAAGGTAGCCACATATAACTGCTGTTACCTACAATTGTAGACATATTATCAAATTTTGAAGTAGTACCACTCGAATAGTAGAAGCCTGTATCATTTGTTGTACCACTATTTAATGTTTGATATCCTGCGGTTGCAGGGGTCGCAAAAATTGATTGCAGTATTGTTTTGCTTTGCGTAAGCAAAGGCCAAAAAGTATCATCCAAATAAGCTTGTACTGTTGAATTTGCGTAACTATCATAAGATACTGGTATTGAACTCTGTACTGTGCTTTTAGCATCCCAAGCACTTTTTGTATAACTTTTTGATAACCAAATTGTTAAATAATTATTGTGTAAATATGTAGCTTGCCAGTAAAGCGGGTCGCCACTTGTTCCATTTACATATCCCATTGGGAATATTATTGTACTTCCGCTATTATCTGTGCCACGAGTCGCTATATTGTGAGCCGTATATGTGCCTATATCATTTGGATATGCTGTGTATCCAACCGCACTTAATAGTTCATTGACACCCGTTTCGTTTATTGTTCCGTCTGTATTAAATAGATTTGTTGTTAATGTTGCGCTCTCGGTTGTGGCAAGGGGCTTGTTTATATGATTAACAATCAAAAATACACTACCACCAACTAGGGCTGTAAAAAGGAATATTATAGAGATAATTAGGGCGTATATTTTCGCCGTTTTTTGTTCTTTTTTTAGGGTATTTTCTTCGGTTTTTAAGTCGCTGAAAGTGCCGTTTTTATCGGCTTTTTCAACAATTTTTTCGCTATTTAAGCGCCCCCCCCCCTGCCACTTTTTTGGGGTGGAAATCAAGTCTTTTTTCATTGATTTTTACCTCTATTTTTACTATTTTTTACTCATTTCTCAAATCAATTTCTGTGGCGCGCCATAGAGCAATTCTATTATCTTGGTCGAGTGCAAACTTACTTGGGTCAGCTGGTCTTTTATTTGAATAGAAAACTACATTTTTAGGCAAGTTGTGTGCAGTTGTTAGATAAATTGCCGTTTCAATACCCTGCTCTACGGATTTTCCGCGCTTTCTCTTCATATTTAGAAAAGCACGACGACAACCGCTGTTGTTTTGAGTACGCAAAGTTGTATTAACAGTGCCTGGGTCGACACAATAAGCGTGCAAAGTTTCATTTTCTGCATTTTGGTGGTCGTATTCAAGCGCCCACATTAAATCAGCGAGTTTAGTTTGCTCATAAATCTTTTTGGTCGCATTACCGCTTTTATCGTGCAAAGTGCGCCAATCAAGTTTAGTCTTATGTGCTGCTTTTGATGTTGTGAAAGTAATCACGCGAGCATCAAGAGAGCGGTCGAGCAAATGCTGAATAGATTTAGTTAAAAGCACGGCTGAAAGATAGTTTGTAGCCCACATATATTCATTGTTTTCGTAGGTAATCTTCTGTTCATCAATATCAGCACCAGCATTCAAAATAAGCGTGTCGACGCATTCACGACCGAGTTTTTCAACCTTATGAGCGATATCGTCCGCCAAAATCTTGACTTGACTCATAATGCTTAAATCAGCAACAAGATAGTTTATACTCGCATCAGGGCAAGCATCTAAAATCTCGCGCATAGCATCACGACAAAGGCTAGCCTTACGACCAACACCGATAACCACGTGTCCAAGTTTGCTTAATTCTTTTGCCATAGCAAAGCCCATTCCGCTGGTTGCGCCTGTTACGACAACGACCTTGTTTGGCATAGGTTTTGCTTTTGCTGTATTACGTTCTTTTTTAGCCTTATTTTCGCGCAAAGGAGTGCGTGAACGGCTGATATTCATTTTTACCAGCGGTGGAGTTGTAATAGATGGTTCAACTCTTTCTTCTTGCTCTAATATGTTTTCACTCAAATGCTTTGCCGGTACAAGAGGTTCTAGCACTTTTGAATTAATAATTCCGGCTGTTTTATTTTGCAATTTTATATAACCAACACCTTTTTGGAGGTCATCTTCGTCATTAGACTTCTCCCCAAATTCGGCGACAATATCATTTTCCACAACATTTTGTTCAATTTTTTCGTTATTTTCTATGATATTTTCTTCGGCAATAATTTCTTCATTTTGATTTATAACAGCGTGTACTTCAAGTGCGTTATTTTCTTCAAAATTTGCCTCTTGCGTTTTAGGAGGAGTACCGTCCTTTCTAGGTCTACCTCTTGGTCGTTTAGGCAAATTTAGCATTGCCTCATCAACTTCTTTTCTAGGTCTCCCGCGAGGACGTTTTGGGCCTTCTGGCTCCGTCCTTTCAATGCGAGGACGCCCACGAGGGCGCTTTGGGCGATTAAGTTCTTCTTCGCTTAAAACTTTTCTAGGTCTTCCGCGCTTTCTAATCGTTTCGTTTTCCATAATTTCTCCATTTTTTCATTAGTATTTCAATTAAGAACTAGCATTCTGTGCAGCAATGTACGCGTCAATTATATCACTTATAGAAACATTTTTATCAATAATAGAATTGTATTGTTCTTCTGTAATCATACCAGCATCGTACAAGTTTTGGATTGTTATATTTTCAACAAGAACAATGTCATCAAATGTGCCCAAAGTTACTTGCTTATGAACAATAGTATTGCTGTCGGTGTAATCGCAATCATAGTTTGCAATCAAGGTAAACACACCGCTCTTTGCGCCTGCAACGTCAGATAGTTTCAAGTCATCAATTTTGCTTGGAATATCTTTCACTGCTGTATCTTTGCCAAGTGCGGCAAAAATCTTGTTGTAGTCTCCGTGGGTACTATCAAACACATTGTCGCCAAACACTTCACCAAGTGTCATTGTATCTACTGTATCCTTAATCGCTTGGGTTGCACTACTGCCACCATTAAGCAAATCTTCAAGAGTAATGTTTGCAATCTTGCCAGCGAAGCCTGTTGTTTCAGTAATTTCGAGCAAAGTTCCTAGGGTGTTGCCTTCGGCTTTAAGTGCATTCATAATAGCATCTGCTGGGGTTGCACTATCGCCGATAAGGTCGCCCATTTTAACGTTTTGGATTAGCGATATAATTCCGCTTGTTTCCTCTAATTTTAGGAGTTGACCTAGTGTTACTGGGTTTTCAGTTGTTCCAGTAATTGCGTCCATAATCGCAGTCTTTGGGTCAGTTCCGAGCATATCTTTAAACTTAACATTTTTGATAAAACTCATAATACCAGTTGCGTCTTGGATATTCATAAGTTCGCCAATTGTTATGTTTGGGTTTTCGCTTTCGTCAATTTCAGCCATCAAAGTTGCGCCGATATCAGGATTTTTGAGGTCGCCATAAGTAAGCCCGCGTAGCAAGTTCAAAATCTTGTCTGTCGCACTGCTTTCGTCAGTAATTTCCTCTGGAATTTCCACAAACAAGTCAAGGCTTACAGTTTCCAAATAATCACTCATATTATTCAATGTTGTATTCTTAAATCCGTCGGTTTGTGTAAATTTGAAAGTGCTTAAATCAATAATTTCGTTTAACATCTCACCAGTTGCTTTTTCCATAAACTTGTTCATAGTCAAGTCAGCAATCACGAGTGGACGAAGTGGCGCGTAGATATCTTTCTCGCCTGATGCAGGGTAAGGCAAAATTTCAAGCCCAAGAGCATCAATAGCACGCTGAACTGTAAGATTATCTTCACCAAAATATTCAGGGATAATGTCCAATGCTTGACTGATTGTGAGTTCGCGAAGTGTTTTCATATTTGGAGCACTTGCAGTACCCACATTGTAAAAACTGTCAGTTAAAGCAGGATATCCCATTTCATCAAGGGCTGTTATTTGCAAAGATGTGAGAACTTGGTCAACGGTAGTTGTATCGTACAACACAGGAAGCACAGCATCAACGAACTCATCAAGATTGTTTGCAATATCTTGAATACGATATTGATTAACCTGCTTGCGAGTGTTTAAGAAGTCAACTTCCGTTTCATAAACTGCCATTAGTGAAATGTCCGTACCTGGGATAGTTTCAGGCAATTCCACACCAAAATCTGTTTGGATTGATTCAAGTGTTGCGTCAGTAATTTTATTCTTCTCATTTAGAGCCACGTTCAACAAGTCTTTAAGCGCCATATCCTTATACTCGCCTTCAAGAGGTATTTCAACGCCGAGCATATTTTCAACGGTGTTTATGGTAACGTTGTAGTAGCAATACAAGCCTACACCACCAACACAAACGAGCATAAAGACAAAACAGAAGATAAAACCCATCAAGAAAGAGCCACAGCCACCGCGCTTCTTGGTAACGGTTTTAACCTGTATTGCCTCGCCCTCATTTTTCTCGATTTTACTCATTTTTTTCTCCTTAAAAATAATCTGCTTAAATATATTATATTTAAATTAAATAAAAATAGCAAATAAATACACAAAAAATATTAAAAAATTAAAAAATAATATATTGAGAAAACAAATTAATAAACAAAAAAGAGCCGTTTGGCTCTATTTCCCTAGGCAAAAACGCGAAAAAATTTCCTTTATAATCGTATCATCGGCATTTGTTCCAGTGATTTCACCCAATGCTTCCCACGCGCTTTTTAGAGGAATTGCGATGCAATCAAGTGTTGCGCCCATATCGCAAGCATCAAGTGTATTTTCCAATGAAATTCTCGCATTTTTTAAGCACTCCGCGTGGCGGGTGTTGGTTAGTACAACTTCATTTTCAATTAAATCTTGTTCGATTGTGCGTTCAAATATTAATTGTTTTAGGGCTTCGATATTTTGCCCAGTTTTTGCTGATACGATTACGTCAAATTCGCCCAAATTCTTGCTTTGAACGTCCGCTTTATTAAGGACTTTGATGATATTTGGGTGATTGATTTCTGGCGCAGAAATCGATGTTGGCTCCTCAATAATCATCACCACATCCGCGCGCTCCACCTCGCCCAAGGCGCGCGCAATTCCCGCGCTTTCGACCTTGTCTTCTGTATCGCGAATACCCGCTGTATCTATAACATTAAAGAGCATTCCGTCAAACTCATAACTTTCGTTTAAAGTATCGCGAGTTGTTCCAGCAATATCTGTAACTATTGCACGGTCATAACCAACAAGAGCATTAAGCAGGCTACTTTTGCCCACATTTGGGTCGCCCACAAGCACTACGCGCACGCCGTTTTTGATTTTTTGTCCCAATTTTGCGGTTTTTAAAATATTTTCAATTTCTTCTATAAGATTTTGAGATAAAACTTTAATTTTTTCTGAAGTTATGTATTCTATATCGTGCTCTGGATAGTCAATTGCAACATTTAATTCAGCAAGCATAGTAGTAATTTTGTCTTGTGTTTCTACGACATATTGTTTCAAATTTCCGCGCATAAGTTGAGAGCCAGCACGCAGGCTTGTTCGGCTGTTTGCGTTGATAACATCAATAATTCCCTCTGCTTGGCTTATGTCAATCCTGCCATTGATTACGGCGCGTTTTGAAAACTCACCTCGCTCGGCAAGTCGAGCACCTCGTTCAATTAATGCTGAAACAACAGATTGAGAAAGATAATAACCGCCGTGAATTTGTAATTCTACAACTTCCTCACCTGTAAAACTGCGAGGCGCAGGAAAATAAAGCCCCAACGCATCATCATCAACTCCATCAAAAGTCAAACGCCCATAAATTGCCTTGCGTGGCTCGGGAGTCTTGCTTTGAAATGGAAGAAAAATCGAGCTTGCGACTGCTAGCGCATTATCTCCACTAATTCTAATTATTGCAACACCACCATTTCCCGCTGGTGTAGCAACAGCACAAATTGTATCTGCCATAATGACCTCATTTTTATAAATATTAAGATAATTATAGCAAATTTTCTATTATTTTTCAATATTTTTTACGATTTTAATGCGTAAAGATGATACATTGTGGCTGAAAAACTTTATAACAGTTTGAGAAAAGTGGGAATATTACTAATTGATATAGTATTTTATTTTGAAGATTTTGATTATTTTACACTTAACACTACCTCTATAATTGAAAAATTTAATTTTAAATACAATAAAAACAAAAAGGCATAGCCCTTTTTTTCATTTTTTTGCAAAAAGTTGCACAAAGGGCTTGATTTTTTCATATTATCTATTTATAATTGTTAGTACTCTAACATTTTTAAACAAAAAAGGAATGTAGAAATGACTAACAGCATATTTTTAGAATTACGCAAACTAGGCAATTTGCTTCACCGCGCGACACTCGCGCAAAGCCCCGCAATGTATGGTGATATAGTAACGCATCAACAAATGTGTGTGCTTGGATTTATTTATGAAAATCAAGGCGATTTATATCAACGCGATATAGAAAAGCATTTTTCTATCAGAAGGTCAACAGCAACAATACTTCTTCAAAGTCTAGAAGAAAAAGGCTTGATAATCAAAAAAAGCGTTGAAAGTGATGCTCGCTTAAAGCAAATCGAACTTACCCCACTAGCGCGCGAACTTCATCGAAAAATGACGGAATATGCAGGAAATTTTGAGCAAAAGATTTTGGAAGGTGTTGAGCCAGAGGAGCAAGAAGCATTTTTCTCTACACTCAACAAAATGGCACAGAACCTTGAAAAAATTGCTAACAAAAATCAAGAAAAGGAGAAAAAATGAACATTTTTAGATACCTAACCAAATGGGACTATGTGTCGCTTGTAATTTGTGTTGGGCTGATTGTGGCGCAAGTATGGCTTGACCTAAAAATGCCTGAATATCTCAACCTTATCATTCAATATGCGACAACATCGGGAAGCCTATCTGATATTTGGGCAAACGGCGGTTTAATGCTTGCCTGTGCGCTGGGAAGTGCTGGGCTTGCAATATTAACTGGCTTTTTTGCTGCGAGAATTGCAGCAGGTTTTTCAAACCGCTTACGTTCTGCGGTATTTAATAAGGTCGAAGGTTTCAGTATGGAAGAAATCCACAAATTCAGCACCCCAAGCCTTATCACCCGCTCAACAAACGACATAACTCAAATTCAAATGGCTATTGCAATTGGTATGCAGGTAATTATCAAAGCGCCAATCCTTGCAATTTGGGCTGTTTGCAAAATTGTCGGTCAAAATTGGCAATGGTCAGTAACAACTGCTATTGCTGTTGGCGCAATGCTACTTTTATTTGCAATCGTAATTGGAGTTTCGTACAAAAAATTCCAACGCTTACAAAAGCAAACTGACGACTTGAACGCAATCACACGCGAAAACCTTAATGGTATTCGTGTAGTGCGCGCTTATAACGCAGAAAACTATCAACAAGAGAAGTTTGACAGCGCAAACAACAATTTAACTAAAACAAACACATTTATCGCACGCGTTATGTCGATATTAATGCCATTTATCAACATCATTATGAGTGGCGTAACGCTAGCAATCTACATTCTCGCCGCATACATCTTCAACGACACCACAGTTATGGGAAGACCACTCGTTATTGCGAATATGATGGAATTTTGCTCGTATGCAATGATGGTTGTTATGGCATTTATGATGCTCGTAATGATTTTTATCATTCTGCCACGCGCAATTACGGCAGGTAAACGCATTAATGAAGTACTTAACACGCAATCAACAATTCACGATGGAGAAGTTTCGATTAATAACAACACACTTCGCGGTGAAATTGAATTTAAAAACGTAAGTTTTAAATACCCAGATGCGGAAGAATATGTACTAGAAAACATTAGTTTTACAGCCTCAAAAGGTGAAACTGTTGCATTTATCGGTTCAACCGGAAGTGGAAAATCAACATTAATTAACCTTGTTCCCCGCTTTTATGACGTAACTGGCGGTGAAATCACTATCGATGGAATTAATATTAAGGACTACACACTTGAAGCACTGCACAACAAAATCGGTTACGTGCCACAACGCGCGGTTATGTTTAGCGGAACAATAGGCTCAAACGTGGCTTTTGGCGATAAAAACGGAGTCCAACCTGACGAAAAAATGATTGAAAAAGCAATTGAAGTGGCTCAAGCAAAAGAGTTTGTTGAAAGTAAATCTGAAAAAACAAATTCTCCTATAACCCAAGGCGGAACAAATGTTTCTGGTGGTCAAAAGCAACGTCTTGCAATCGCTCGTGCTATCGCTCGCGACCCTGAAATCTATATATTTGACGATAGTTTCTCCGCTCTTGACTACAAGACAGACCGCGCACTACGCTCCGAACTCAAACAACACACAAAAGATGCAACTATTCTTATCGTTGCGCAACGTATTGGAACAATTAAAGATGCGGACAAAATTATCGTCCTCGACGAGGGCAAAATGGTGGGCATCGGCAAACACGACGAACTTTTGAAGAACTGCCCAGTTTATCAAGAAATTGCCCTTTCACAACTTTCAAAGGAGGAACTAGAAAATGAGTAGACCACGTGGACCTATGAAAGTTGCCGAAAAACCAAAAAATATGAAAAAATCTCTTGGGCAACTCTTAAAATATTGCAAAAAATATTATTGGATAATTGCAATTGCTCTTATTTGTGCGGTTGCTGGGTCCGTTCTAACTGTTATGGGACCCGATTACATTCAAAAAATTGTAAACGAACTAACCTCAGCACTTGGGGATATGATTAATGGTATTCCTCCTCGCGATGTTAACATTGACCTTATTTGGGAAGTTGGATTATTCTTAATTATAATCTATGTTATTGGTGCGATTTTGAACTTGCTTCAAGGACTCATTATGGCTACAATAACCAACAAAATCACAAAAAAGATGCGCTATGACATTTCAACAAAAATCAACCGTCTTCCACTTAAATATCTTGATTCTCACAGCCACGGCGATGTGTTGAGTCGCGTAACAAATGACGTTGATTTAATTGGTCAGACACTTAACAACAGCATTGTAACACTTGTAGCATCTGTTTCCATGTTTGTCGGCTCAATTATAATGATGTTCGTTACAAACTGGATAATGGCTCTTGCTGCAATCGGCTCAACCTTGATTGGTTTTGTTATTATGGCTATAATAATGTCTAAATCTCAAAAATATTTCACCCAACAGCAACGCAGTCTTGGTGAAATTAACGGTCATATTGAAGAAATTTACAGCGGTCATCAAGTTGTAAAAGCATATAATGGTGAAAAGTCTGCAAAAGAAAAATTTGCGCGCATTAACAACGAATTATACAACAGCGCATGGAAAAGTCAGTTCCTTTCTGGAATGATGATGCCACTAATGCAATTTATCGGAAATCTTGGATATGTTGTTGTATGTGTAGTAGGTGCGGCACTTGCAATTAGCGGAATAATCGACTTTGGTGTAATTGCTGCATTTATAATCTACATTAGGCTATTTACACAACCACTTTCTCAAATTGCGCAAGCATTCACAAGTTTGCAATCAACATCGGCAGCGAGTGAACGCGTGTTTGAGTTCCTTGGTGAACGCGAAATGCCAAATGAAGAACAAAAAGAAGCAAAAATTGAAAACATCGAGGGAAATGTATCTTTTAAAAATGTTAAGTTTGGATACAACTCAAAAGTTTTCAACAAACCATCAACTGTTCAATTATACAGCAGACAACGCGTTGTAAATATTGAAAATGATGTAAAAATAAAACCAGTTCGCCTTTCGTATAATCCTAAAAAACTTGTAATAAAAAACCTTTCAATAGACGTGAAAGCGGGACAAAAAGTTGCGATTGTAGGACCAACTGGTGCGGGAAAAACAACTCTTGTAAACTTGCTTATGCGTTTTTATGACATTGACAGCGGAAAAATCGAAATTGACGGTGTCGACACAAGCAAAATGAAACGCGAAAACGTTCACGAATTGTTCTCAATGGTTCTTCAAGACACTTGGATTTTTGATGGAACAATTAAAGAAAATATAGTTTACGACCAGCAAAATGTTACTGATGAGCAGGTTATTTCAGCGGCAAAGGCGTGTGGACTAGACCACTTCGTCCGCACTCTCCCAAAGGGGTATGATACTCCGCTTGACGAAAACACAACCATTTCAGCAGGTCAACGTCAGTTGATTACAATCGCTCGTGCGATGATTCAAAATCGACCTATGTTGATTTTGGACGAGGCAACAAGTTCAGTGGATACACGCACGGAAATTATTATCCAACGAGCAATGGACGCACTAACAGAAGGTCGCACCTCGTTTGTTATAGCTCATAGATTATCAACTATCAAGAACGCAGACCTAATCTTGGTTATGAAAGAGGGCGATGTGCTTGAAAAAGGCACTCACGAAGAATTGCTCGCAAAACAAGGCTTCTATTCCGAACTCTATAACAGCCAATTTGAAACTGAATAAAAAATATGATAAAATAATAAAAAAATAGCGATTTATTCGCTATTTTTGTTTTTATAAGGATATAATTCCTTTTTATTTTGCTGAGATTTCTCGATGCGCTCCGCTTACTCGAAATGACAGTCCCCCGTGTCATTATGAGGAGCGGAGCGACGCGATAATCTCGGCGACAAAGTCGCCGTCACGGGGGAAACATTGTCATCGCGAAGTACGAGATGCCGTGGCAATCTCGTCTCTTATCTCCACATAATGGCACGGAGGGGTGTTAAGTTAAATTTGCCGTGTTATTTGTTTCGGTGTTCACATTCGCGGAAATCTTGCTGAATTTTGCAATCACTACTTTGCCTTTTAATTCCCCATACGCCATTTTAACACTCCACGCCGTGCTAATTGCGGTGCTACCGCCCTCAACGAACCAGCCGTCAAATTGATAGCCGTTGAGTTTTAGGCGCGCAACAAGGGTTATAGTGTCCGAGTCCGCAAGATTTGCAAAATCGTCCCCCACCAACTCCACGCTTCCGCCAATAGTTGATGTTACCACAATATCAGTTATGAGTGAGTCGCTGAACACCGCGGTGTATGTGTCGTCCCCTGTAACCATAGTTGTGCAAGGATTTGTGTATATTCGTTCAATTTCGTTGCCATTCACATCTAGATGTTGCCAATAAAGTAGCGTGTATCCGATTTCTGGCACTGCATAAATAGTTGCCGTTGTGCCGTAATTATGCGTCCCTGCGCCAACAACTGTGCCCGCTTCGGTGATGTTGATATTCACCGTGATTGTGTAAGAGTTTATGCTCCAAACAGCATATAAGTCAACCGTTCCCCCGCTCGTAGATGTGAGAGTGGATACACTCGCGCCGTCCGCATAAACGACCGCCCCCGTACTTGATGTAGCCCAGCCAGCAAAATTATGTCCTGTATATGTAAATTCATTTGCCGTTAGATTTGATGCCGTGCCGTATTTATGTGTTGAATTGGACATTGTGCCACTTCCGCCATTCGCGTTGTATTTTACATAATATGTATTTCCTGTCCACTTTGCATATAAAACTGTTGGCCCTCCGCTTGACGGATATGAGCGCGCACTCGCTCCTGTTGCGGTGTAATATTGCGTGCCACCGCCATTTGTGCTTGTGTAATAACCTCCAAATGTGTAGCCCGTGCGCGTTGGGATTGTGATTGAAGGCATTGCTGAACCGCCTGAACAAGATACTGACGAAGTTCCGCCCGACCCGCTTTGTTTGTTAAGAGTTACAGTGGTTGTTAAAGTTGCTTTTAAAGCACTTAATGAGATATGACAAGCAGGACGGACGCCGCGGCCATCGCCCACATTGTCGTAGCTAGCGGAGCCCGAGGAGCGAACTAGCATCGCACAGCTGCTATTGCTAGAGAGGCCGGAGCGCAGCCAGCAATAGCCGGAAGCCATAGCCCTATCTGTGGCATCTAGCCCCCAAAAGGAGAAAGTTTCATAATAACTTGGGAGCCAGAATTTGTCGCTATATGTTGATAATGCACCTAAATCACTTGTATAATCATCAGTATATTGTTTGTCTTGTGCTGTTTTATATGCACTGCTCATATTACTTGGCGAAACAGTGATTGAATTGAGCAGTGGATAATTACCTGCGCAAGTTGAGAAATAGTTTTTTACTGTCGTGCGTATATCTGAACTACTATAGTCAACGCTTGAACTATCAAATACGTCCTCCGTATAGTAATCGCACATCCAAACCGTGATTATGTCCGTGTTGTTTGGGTCGCGATACACAACTTGCCAATCTTCGCCTGCCATTGTGATAACTATCGGAGTTCCACCGTCAAGCGTCCCCACCGTGCCTGTTTTTGAGCCTAATTTGCTAATTAACGAATTATAGACCGTTTCGTTTACTTGGCTACTTCTGCTAGGAGTTAAAGTTCCTATAGAAGAATAACTTTCAAGTGCGGTAATTTTATTTATATGATTTACAATCAAAAAAACACTTCCACCAACTAGGGCTGTAAAAAGAAAGATTATCGAGAGAATTAGGGCAATTATTTTGCCTCTTTTTTGTTCTTTTTTTAGTGGTTTTTCTTCGGCTTTTAAATCGCTCGAAAAGCCATTATTTAAGCCATTTTCAGCAATTTTTTGGCTATTTAGCGCCCCCCCCCCCTGCGGAGTTTTCAACGTGGATAACTTTTTACTTTTCATAAAGTTGTTTCCTCCTATTTTCCTTGCTGGCGGTGATAAATCACCGAGATTGCCACAATGAGCGAGCGACTTTGTCAGCCGAAATCGGCTGCCAGTCCTCGCTCAATCCGCAATGCCTTCCCGCTTGCGGGAAGCCGGCCGCCCAGTTGGGCTCATTCACAAGTGATGAGCTCACGGCCGACGGACAAATGCCCATATGAGAAATTGCAATCTATTTATGCAAGGTTTTTTATTTTATTATTTCTATTTTACCACAATTTTTTATAAAATACTAACGATTTTGCGCATTATTCAAAATTACTTTTTTGTATATAAAAAACAATATTATTTATACAAAAACAAAATCTTTTTACGACTTTTATTTATTTGCGTTCTGAATAGACTATACACGTGGCGGGCGCAGGTGCGCGAACGCGCACAGCGCGCGCAAAGCGCGTGCAAACAATTTTTTGCTAACAAAAATTGTTCTGCGCCCGCCCCCCACAACAAAAAAAAGAGGACTAGAACCTCTTATTAATATGCTTTTGCAAGGAAAATCAATTTCCCTTCGTCATCAGCCAATTTTTTGCCACAGCACGCGCAAGTATCGCTTATTCGTTCCTGCGCAAATGGCATATTACGAGTTGTGATAGCGGTATCAGCCTTCAATTTTTCCTCACATTCGCGAGAGCCACACCACATTGCTTTTGCAAAATTACCCGCATTAACGGCTTCGATAAGTTCCTCACGATTATAAACGGTCTTAATATGACTATCCTTAAATGCTTGGGCTTTTTCTAACATATTTGCTTGAATTTGTGCAAGCATTTCTTTAACCTGCGCAACAATATCGCCCTGCGCAACACTTTCTTTTGCATTCAAATCACGGCGGAACATAGTAATGTTTCCGTTTTCCAAATCCTTTGGACCAAATTCAATACGCAAAGGAACACCTTTCATTTCCCACTCGTTAAATTTCCAGCCTGGGGTTGCATCGCGGTCATCAACCTTAACGCGAATACCCGCATTTCTCAAAGTTTCGGCAGTTTTGTTCACCCAATCAAGAACACCCTCTTTGTGTTGAGCGATTGGCACGATAACCACTTGATATGGCGCAACCATAGGAGGAAGAACAAGCCCGCGCTGGTCGCCGTGGGTCATAATCAACGCACCGATAAGACGAGTTGATGTTCCCCAACTTGTTTGATAAGCAAACTTGTGGGTTCCGTCCTTATCCAAGAATTTAATGTTAAAAGCCTTGCTGAAGTTCTGCCCAAGATTGTGGCTAGTGCCCGCCTGCAAACTCTTGCCGTCCTGCATAATAGCCTCGATTGAATAAGTTCTTACAGCGCCAGCAAATTTTTCCTTTTCAGACTTTCTTCCAACAAACATAGGAATTGCGAGCACATTTTCGCAAAATTCGCGATAAACTTCGAGCATTTTAAGAGTTTCCTCTTCCGCTTCTTCCTCGGTTGCGTGCAAGGTGTGTCCTTCCTGCCATAAGAATTCACTCGTACGGAGGAATGGTCGAGTTGTCTTTTCCCAGCGGATAACATTTGCCCATTGGTTAACTTTCAAAGGCAAGTCGCGATAACTGTTCACCCATTTTGCGAACATATTACAAATAACAGTTTCACTTGTTGGACGCACAACCAGAGGCTCAGCCAAGTCCTCGCCACCCGCGTGAGTTACCACAGCAACCTCAGGAGCGAAGCCCTCGACGTGGTCAGCCTCTTTTGTAAGGAAACTATACGGGATTAAAACAGGAAAGTATGCGTTTTGTGTGCCAGCTGCCTTAATGCGATTGTCCATTTCGCGTTGCATATTTTCCCAAACGGCATAGCCATAAGGGCGCATAACCATAGTGCCTTTTACTGGGCCATAGTCCGCCATTTCTGTTTTAAGCACAACATCAGTGTACCATTGCGCAAAATCGGTGTTGATGTCTGCAATTTCCTTTACAAAGTCATTATTTTCCACGATAGTTCTCCTTAAAAATGATTTTTATTATATTTTTTGTGATTTTTTCAATATTTTTTATCACTTATATGCTCTATTATATCATAAAACAAACAAAAAAACAACCACCAAAGGTTGATTTTCTTGCATTTTATCTAACATTTTCGTTTGGTATATATTTTATATCTTTAACCATTTTATTTCCAGCTACTTCTTTTGTTATTATATCAATTTTTGAGTTATCTGCTGTAATATAATCACTCATTTCGGAGTTTGCAGCGTCGTATTTTTCCTCAACTATATCAATATATTTTTTTATTGCAATTTCCTGCGCTTTCCATTTAATATAAGGATAAACAGCGAGCGCAAAAGCTGCAGTCATTCCCACGCCAACACCAATTCCAACGCTCAAACCATCAACTAAATCCATATTGATTAGGCTATTTTCAATCGCATCAATATCCCCTTCAACATCAATGACTTTGTTTTTATAATCCACGAAAAAATCATTCCACCCTTCTTTCACAACATGGTCCATATGACCACCACTATAACAACTATCAAAGGCTTTCTCGATTTGCCCCTCAAGTCCATTTGGTGTTAAGTCAAGGACTGGATATTTTTCGTTCAATTCTTCCGCTTTTGCTACACTATACTCATAAACTTTTGCGTTTATTTCGTCTGTGTTTTGGCTGATTTGATGTTTTCTAAGTAAATTATAAACTGCCTCATATAAACCAAACCCTAAAATGCCAGAACCTGCTATTGCAAGAGGAATGTATGCCGTTTCAGGCTCTTTTTGTTTTTTATAACCATCACAGGTTATACCGCGAACATTCCATAAGGCATAATAATTACTTTCAACATCGCGCATTGCTTTATGGCGCGCTTTACTCAATATTGCCTCTGCTTTCCATTGAATAACTTCACTAGGATAACCTACATTTTCGACTTTGAATTTTTCTACTTCTTGTTCTTTTCTTTTTTCATACTCTTTTTTAATTTTATCAAGATAAAAAATATCGCTCGCTGATTTTGATTCGAAAAGTTTAATATCTTCTTTTAATTTTTTAGTTAATGATTTTTTCTTAATTTTTCCCTTTTTCATAATTATTCCCCTTTATACTAAAAAAATTATATCATAAAATAGCATTTTTGTCAATACTGCTCATATTTAAATATTATTCTATTTAATACATAATTAATAAGGAAAATATAAAAAATATTGTTTATTATTGCTTTTTTTTACGCATTATGATATAATAAATTCATATTCTATTTTAAGGGGTGTTTTTTTATATGAGTTTAAAGATTTACAATGTTATGAACAAGCGCAAGGAGGATTTTATTCCTATTGATGGGAAAAATGTTAAAATGTACGCTTGTGGCATAACTTGTTCTGCTGATGCGCATATTGGGCACGCCTATCAAGCAATCGTTTTTGATGTTATTAAGAGATATTTAGATTATAAGGGATATAATGTAACGTATGTGCGCAACTACACGGACGTTGACGACAAAATCATCGCTCGAGCAAATGCATTAAATGTTTGCCCTACTCAATATGCAAACGAACTTATGGACAAAATAGACAGCGAAATGGACGCACTCGGAATTGAACGACCAACGATATTCGCCCGTGCAACCCAATGTATTCCTGACATTATTGAATTTGTGCAAAAAATTATTGATGCCGGCTTTGGTTACGTTGCGGACAACGGCGATGTGTTCTTTGAGGTAGATAAATATAAGGAATATGGCAAATTTTCAAACAGAATTAACGCGGAAACTTTGAGCGGTGTACGCAAAGAAATTGAAGCAAGCAAGGCTCACGAACGCGATTTTGCTCTATGGAAAAGCGCGAAAGAGGGAGAAATTTTCTGGGATTCGCCTTGGGGTAAAGGGCGACCAGGCTGGCACATCGAGTGTTCAACAATGGTACACAAATATTTGGGCGAATCAATCGACATTCACGGCGGTGGAAAGGACCTAATATTTCCTCACCACGAGAACGAAATCGCACAATCCGAGTGCTTGACCCACAAAACTTTTGCTAAATATTGGATTCACAATGGTTTGATAAAAATCAACGGCGAAAAAATGAGCAAATCTCTTGGCAACAGCATTTTGCTTGCTGACTTGCTCAACGAGTTTGACCGTGATACTATTCGCATTACCTTGCTTCAAAACCACTATAAATCTGATATGAACATTATGGACGGCATTTTCAACACATTTGAGCGCAAAATTTATGATTATTATGTGCTGTTTGATAAATTAAGCAAAATTGATGCAGAACCTAATGAAAATTCTGAGGAATTTGAGACAATAGTAGCCGAATTTAATGAAGCGATGGACAACGATTTTAATACTGCTATCGCAGTGGCTAATTTGCTTCAATATTATGCTAAAATGCTTAATTTCTACGAAAAGAAAGAATATCAAAATGCTGTTGATATGAAAAATGCAATTATAAAAGTTTATGGCGTGCTTGGCCTTCTTCAACGAGACCCTCGCGATGTAATTGAGGAAATTCAAGAAAAATATCTTAAAAAAGCAAATTTAACGGCTGATAAAATTGGTGAATTAATCAATCAAAGGATTGAATTTAAAGCAAACAAGCAATATGCCGAGGCTGATAAAATTCGTAATGACCTCACCGAGCTGGGCATTCAATTAAAAGACGATAAAAACGGCACAACTTGGGATATTATAATTAAATAAAAAATATTGAAAAAAGCAAAAAAAATAGCGAAAAATTCGCTATTTTTTAATATTTTCTTTATTATACTCATTGTGCTTAATCTCGCCTCTTTGTCATTTCGAGTAAGTCCGCAGGACGCATCGAGAAATCTCAGTAATTAAGATACTTCTCGCCTCTTATCCCCCGTTGTAGCGATTTGTCGCCGAGATTATCGCGTCGCTTTGCTACTCATAATGACACGGGGAGGTTATGTCAAATTCTCCGTATTATTTGTTTCTGTATTTACGTTATTATTCGCTTTTGCAAAGTTGGCAGTAATAACCTTGCCTTCCGCCTGCGCTTTTGTGAGACGAATGCTCAAAGCGGAGCCGAGGTCATTTCCTTCGCTGTCTGTCCAGTTCACAAATTCATAACCCGAATATGCAACCGCCATACACACCACTGTGTCGCTGTCATCGGTCAAGTCCGAGCCTGTTATACGCGCTTCTCCACCGTTGGTCGCAACTACCGCCACCGTATCCACTCCACCCCCACCACTCGCTTTTAAAACGGGTTGAGCGTTTCCAGTAACAATATTCAATGTCAAGTCCCCACTCATATCATAAATGAAAAATTTAACCTTGGTTGAATAATCGCTCGCGATATATGATATTGCGTATGCATTATTCGTAACAAGCAAATATCCACGATATGTATTTATATCTTCCGCAGGACTGCTGTCAACATATGCCTGTGTTACATAATATCCGCTTGTTGGTGTTACGTTCACAATTGTTTGAGTGCTTTCGTAAACAATGTCATAGGCTGCATTAGATATATTTACAACCAAATTATAACTTCCCAATGTGTGCGTGTTTAGAGTGATTGTTGGTATGTTGGCAATTCCTGTTGGAAGCCCAGAGAAATTAAGTGTTAAAATATTGCTTATAATAGTGTAGTCATAGGCAACCGTCCCTATTACGCCACTACCACCTGCCGTTGAAATTTTTATATAATTGTTAGAATTATATTTAAATTGTGGATAGTAGCCAGAGGCATATGTTGCCGTGATTGTGGCTGTTGTTGTGTCATAGGTCGTTCGTGTATAAGTTGCGTTTGTAATTTTTGAAGTGTTTGAATTTGTTAATGTTATATTACGCGCTGCTGTTGCTGAAATGGAAATATCCGCACTCACATTATACAAAATCACCACAATAGTACTTGCCGTTGGTCTATATGCTTTATATTGCGTGTTTGTTAGTGTTGTGTAACTGCTTGGCTCACTAGTTGAGTTTGTGATTGTTGCCGTTGTGCCGTCTATTGTTAATGAATTTATGTAATAGTTTGTGTTAGCTGTGTAAGTAAAAGTAAGTGGGATTTTATAATACAAATTATACAATTGACTTGTTTTATCTACACTACAACTATTTCCAACACTTGCTAAAACATTATAACCAGCCAAATCCGCTAG
>JAFUJK010000030.1 GCA_017468205.1 Clostridia bacterium | reverse complement strand
GCAGGGGGGGGGGGGCGCTAAATAGCGAAAAAATTGCTGAAAAAGCCGATAAAAACGGCACTTTCAGCGATTTGAAAACCGCAGAAAAAACTCTAAAAAAAGAAACAAAAAGCACTCTCCGTGACGGCGATTTCATCGCCGAGATTGCCACAATGAGCGAGCGACTTTGTCAGCCGAAATCGGCTGCCAGTCCTCTCTCAATCCGCAATGACACGAAGAGATATGACAATAAAATAGTGTGTCATTGCGAAGCAGAGCAAGGCTCTGCTGTGGCAATCTCGCCTTTATGTCATTTCGAGCGTAGTCGAGAAATCTCAGCAAATAAAGAAAATAAAAAATCATCTTTAAAAATCTACGCCCTAATTCTCTCTATAATATTCCTTTTCACCGCCCTAGTTGGTGGAAGTGTGTTTTTGATTGTAAAGCATATAAATAAAATAAATGCAAGCACAACAACAACTACGACATTAGCAAATATATATACCACAAATGGCACGCTTGATAAAGATGCCGTTAATGCATTGCTTGATGCGGTGGGATATTTGGACAATCCAAGCGACACAGGCACATACACGGCGCACAACATTGCATCGCGTGGTACAAGTGGAAGTGATAGCACAATAATCTTTCCAATGGGCTATTATGTTGATGCAAACGGAAATATGGACACGTCAAAGCCGATTTTATGGCAAGCTACATATCTATGGAATGGTTATCTCACGGTTTGGATGAACACAAACTATGTGATAGATTATTTTAATTATGGTATATCAACAAATTCAGGTTTTGGTAATGGCACATCTTATTCGTCATATTCAAACTACTCAAAATCAACACTCCGTGATGTAACAAATAACATATACGCAAAGTTGAACGGAAAACTGGAAAGTTTTAGTAGTATTATCCAATCACCCAAAAATGCAGATGCGACTTGGCAAACAACACAAGCAGATGATGTTCATACATATTCAAGTAGTGACTATGACCACCATAACAATCTAGACGATTATAATGGTGAATACACAGGCTGGACACATTCTAGCAACTGGAATACATCAAATCCACCATATAATGATAATTTTTGGATACCAAGTAGTGTAGAAGTGTTTAATAAAACGCCAAAAACTACATCTACAACGGCACAAGTAAACAATGGTTTATGGGGCTTAACAGCCGCTGACAGAGGATTTAATACAACAACAATAGAAGGAAGCGGTACAGTATCATTTTGCTGGCTGCGCTCCGGACACTCTGACAATCTCTACTATGCGATGCTAGTGGACTCCTCGGGCTCCGCTGACTACAGCTATGTGAGCGTTAGCCGCGGCGTCCGTCCTGCTGCGCATATTTCATTAAATGCATTAGAGGGTTTTTTATCTAAAACAATTTCGGTAGCATCAAACAACTCTTCGTTTGGTTCAGTATCTGGCGGTGGGGAATATGAAAATGGTGCGACTGCAACACTTATAGCCACTCCTAACGCGGGATATAAGTTCAAAGGGTGGAGCACAGACGGCGAAAATTCGATAATTTCAACAGCAAATCCATATACAATTACAGTTACCGATGATGCTACATATACGGCAGTTTTTGAGATAAAGACTTATAATATAACATTTAATGCTAATAACTCTAATTTGGGTTCGATATATAACCATTATACAACATTTGAACACGGCAACACTTATACTTTTGTAGCCACTGCAACGGCAGGCTGTGCATTCCTATACTGGATAGATTCGGCAGACACAAACACACGGATATACGCGAACCCGCTTTCTATTGTGATAACAAGCGACAAAACATATACAGCCTATTTTACTGACAGCCTACTTAATGGTGTTGCGTGCGTGGCAGAGGCTGGCGGAGAAGTGCGAATGAATGGCTACACCGACAGCGACACAACAATACATTTTAGCGCAGTTGCATACGCGGGGTACACGTTCGATGGTTGGTACATATATGGCGAAACCACACCATTAAGCACGGAATGGAGTGTAGACCTCGAAAAATCAACAATAAATAACAAATTAATAGTTGCAAAATTCAGCGAAATTTCCGCAAATGTGAACACGGAAATAAATAACACGGATAAGTTAACATAAATTATTAATTAATCAACATAAAAGAGCAAATGCTCTTTTTCTTTTTTGATTACAATCCATTAAATTGTACAAAAGTGTTGAAAAATTAGATAAAATATGTTAAAATTCTCTAAATTACATTTAGAGGTGCAAAAATGAGCAAGCCAATTTTGGCGGTTGTCGGTAGACCAAACGTGGGAAAATCAAGTTTTTTCAACCGTGTTGCAGGCAAGAGAATTAGCATTGTTGAAGATGTCGCGGGGGTTACTCGCGACCGCATTTACGCAGACGCTGACTGGGCGGGCTGTGGTTTTACGTTAATTGATACTGGTGGAATTACACCAACAAAGGACGACGAATGGCAGGAATACATTTTAATGCAAGCACAGTTGGCTATTGATGTTGCTGATGTTGTTTTAATGATTGTGGACGGCAGAACGGGGGTAACTCCAAGCGATCGACACGTTGCTGACCTATTGCGTAAAAGTGGGAAGCCAATAGTTTTGGCGGTCAACAAACTCGAAAATGAGGACCAAACCGCTGCCATTGCTTTCTACGAACTTGGTCTAGGTGAACCTTTTGCAATGAGCTGTACACACGGAACGGGCGTTGGTGATGTTTTGGACGCGGTAATTGCAAAATTTAAGAAAAAAGTTGACGCGCTAGCCGAAAATCCTCGTCTTAATGTTGCGATTGTAGGTAGACCAAACGCGGGCAAGAGCAGTATTACAAACCGCTTGCTTGGCGAGGAACGTGTCGTTGTAAGCAATATCGCGGGTACAACTCGTGATGCAATCGACGTGCCTTTCCGTTACAACGGAAAAGACTATACTCTGATAGATACGGCAGGCATTCGCCGTAAGAATAAAATTGACTATGAATCTGTCGAAGGTTTTAGTGTAATGCGAAGCCTCGCCGCAATTCGCCGTGCAGATATTGTTGTTTATGTTCTCGATGCATCGGAGGAAATCTCCGAGCAAGACGTGCGCATTTTGGGATATGTCCACGAACAGGGCAAGCCAAGTGTAATTCTTTATAACAAATGGGACTTGGTTGAAAAAGATAGCAATACCGTGAATAGATATAAGGCGCAACTCAAAAATAGCCTTAAATTTATGGACTATTTTGTGGTTGAATACGTTTCTGCTCTCGAGGGCACTCGTTTTGGTCGTATTATGGAAAAAGTTGAATATGTATATAATAATGCGTGTTCGCGCATAACAACGGGACTTCTTAACGAAATTTTGCAAGATGCTTTAAGTACGCAAGAACCACCAAGCCATAACGGAAAAAGATTAAAAATAAATTATATCACGCAAGTTGCGGTTTGTCCGCCTAGTTTTGCAATTTTTGTTAATAATCCTGAATTGGTGCATTTTAGTTACTTGCGCTATTTGGAGAATTGCTTGCGTAGAGCGAAAAACTTTGAGGGTACTCCGATTAAATTATTCCTACGAAAGAAAAATAAGGAGTAGAATATGGACGCAGTTTTGTTGATTGGCTTGATTTTTGCTAGTTACCTTATAGGAAGCGTTAGTTTTGGGCGCATTTTGTCCGCAAGGCAAAAGGTCGACGTAACAACGCAGGGCTCGGGAAATACGGGCGCTACGAATATGCTCCGTACTTATGGGGCAAAATTGGGCTTTCTCACCCTTTTGTTTGACCTCATTAAAGGAGTTGTTCCTGCTTTGGTCGGCTTCTTTGCTTTTGGTGGGGTAGGTGCTATGCCCGATAGTTATATCGGCTTGTATGCTTGTGGACTTTCGGCGGTGATAGGGCATATTTTCCCAATTTATTATAGATTTAAAGGCGGAAAAGCCGCTGCAACCGCTTTTGGCGTGTTCTTGGTTGCTCAACCAGTAATCGCGCTTTGCTCGTTCTTGCTTTGCTTTGGACTTGCGATTGTCTTTAAATATGTTTCTCCAATGTCGCTACTCTTTATTGTGATTAACGTGATTTGGCAATGCTTCTTTATGCCAGAGTTTACTCCTGTTGCATCTGCAAGCGTGGCGGTAGTTTTGCTTGTGGTTGCTCTGGGTGTCGCTGTATGGTGTGCGCACTGGAAAAATATCGTCCGCCTAGTCAAGGGTGTAGAGAATAAAACCGATATTTGGGGGAAAATAACCGAAAAGTTAAAGAAAAACAAAACAGAAAATAATCCCGAAACAAAAAGCATTGATACAGAAAATGGCGAAAAATAGCGAAAACTATGCGCAAAATTAGTACTATGCAATGTGAAATTTAGAGAAAGGAGAGAAAAATGACCTATTGGCTTCTTGCGATAATGGTTGTAGTGAGTTATTTCGTTGGTTGTGTCAATTTTGGAAAAATTATTTCCAGCGCGAAAAATGTTGACCTCACCAAAAAAGGCTCTGGCAATCTTGGCGCAACCAATATGTATCGCAATCTTGGCGCAAAATTGGGTTATCTAACTTTGTTGTTGGATATGCTCAAAGGTATAATCACAAGCCTTGCGGGCTTCTTTGTGTTCGGTGGCGCGGGTGCTTATCCCGATGCGCTGATAGGCTTGTATGCCTGCGGTCTGTCCGCTGTCGTGGGGCATATCTTTCCTGTTATCAACAAGTTTAAGGGCGGGAAGGGAATTTCAACTACAATCGGTGTGTTTCTTGTCGCTCAACCCATCGTAACTCTTTGCGCCTTTGCTGTTGGCTTCGTTATTGTGTGGTTTATAAAATATGTGTCGCTCGCATCGCTCATTTTGGTAACTGCGGGCGTGGTAGCTCAAAACCTCTTGTTGCCTGAACCAAATCTTACAATAAGTTTGCTTACATTCGCTATCTTTGCTCTGACGTGGTTCGCTCATAGAAAAAATATCGAACGCCTTATTGTTGGAAAAGAAAACGAAACAAATATTAAAATGAAGATTAAACGCGACCAAAAGAAAATGCAAAAACTTGAAATCAAGCAAGAGCAGTTTGAGGCTAAACTCGAAATAAAGCACGAGATTAAGCAGGAAAAGGCTGAACAAAAAGTCGAGAAAAAAGTACAAAAATATAATGCAAAATATTTGAAAAAATCAACCAAGCATCATAAACGAAAAACAAAAGGCAAAAGTAAAAAGAAGAAAAAAAATTAAAAGAGCATAGACTATGCTCTTTTTATATTAAAAATAAGTGCGCAAATTGCCACGAAAGCGGTTCTTAATTGATTTTTCCTAGTAGGTAGTCGGTTGAGGTTTCAAGAATTGTTGCCAATTTTATGAGTGTGTCAAAGTCGCATTCGCGTTGCCCATTTTCCCAGTAACTAATAGTGCGGACAGACACATTTAGACGCTTGGCAAGTTCATTTCGTGTTAGGTTGATTGATTCTCTTTCCGCGCGTAGGCGCTCACCAAATTTATTCATACCAATATTTTAGAACAAATCGTTCCATTTTACTTGACTTGGAACAAAATGTTCCATATAATTATAAATATCGACAAAAAATGCGGGCAATTTAAAAAAAATTTTGGAAAAAGTCGATACAATTTGCTAATTCTTTAGACAAGACATAATAAAAAGTGTATAATAGAGTTGTATGTATGCTCAAAAATTGAGCAGAATATATAACTAAAATTGTGGGACAATAAAAATAGATTGTCATTTCGAGTAAGCGGAGCGCATCGAGAAATCTCTGTAATCAAAGGATTTAAAAGCCTTTAAAAAAACAAAATAGGGGAAAAATTATGTCAATAACTAAAAAATGGGTTGGTATAATTATTGGGATTGTTTTGTTGTTGTCGGCAGGCACAGGAACGGGGATATATTTCCTGACTTCTAGTGGTTCGCCAAATGCGACAACAGAAAGTGCGACACTCTCAACAAACCTTTTCAATACAAATGGAACAATAAATCCAAGTGCGGCAAATGAGTTGTTGACTGCAGTAGGGTATTGGAATAATACAAGTAATACAGCAAAATACACCGCGCACAACATAGCAGGTCGTACAAGCAACAATAGCGGAAGCACAATTATATTTCCGATGGGATATGTAAATGGAACTTCGGGCGACCCACTATACTGGCAGGCAACATATTTGAGTGGTGGATATTTGAGTATTTGGTTGTCCAAATGCTACACGACCAGCACTTGGAACGCAAGTTCCGTGACTGTGTCGTATGATACTTACGCAACATCAACAATTCAAGCATATATAGACGATACGTTTTATCCACTTGTAACTCAATCAAGTAGTACACTAAAATCAATCTTTGCTACACCTAAAACTGCAGGGTATCAAACATTGAAAAGTGGAACAAGCAACGATACGAGTTACTACTATTCAAGTAGTTATACCTCAAAATTCGACAATATGTATACAACAATAGTTAATGGCAGTTATATGTGGTTGCCTTCTTTTGGTGAAGTGTTTAATAACACAACTAGTTCATATACAAGCAATACAACAACATATACAGGACAAT
>JAFUJK010000029.1 GCA_017468205.1 Clostridia bacterium | reverse complement strand
TTTGTGACAAATTTTATTAAATTTTTTTACCTTTTACCGTAAAAGTGTACTCAATGCCACATTTGGGGCAAAAATATGTGGCGTTTATAACTCCTGCACGCACATCATATTTGCCAATTAAACAATTATGTATTGGGCAGCGAACTTCTTTTTGATATGCTGCCATATTTGGCTTGTTCTTATCCTGCATTTGTTTCAAGGTTTCTTTGTTCATAATTAACCTCCACTTTTGATAAATACGAACTTTTACACTCACGCAATGTTGCATAAGCGATTATCTTTGACATCGTGCCGTCAATCTTATTGCCAATATATCCGCTAATCTTTTCGGGCATAACCCAACCAAGATTATTGTGTTTAACCGCTGTGTTGCGGAAACACCAACGGCAAATTTCATTGTTGTTATAGTTAATGTGTCTTGCTCTTAAATCTTCCTCAACCGTTCTTGTTGGGATATTTAAAGCCTCAAAAGTCATTTTTATTTTAGTAAGTACATTTTCGCCGAAGTTGTGAGCCGTGATTTTTGCAAATTCTTTTGCGTGCCATTGGTCGTAACCAACTTTGTACGGTCTTATTTTATAGTTGTCGTAAACTTCTCTAATATATTTAGCAACAACATCGTCGTCAATAACATTACCTTCAATAATTCGGCAAAGTCCTTCGTCTGCCCATTGTTTATAATCTTTCTTTTCGGTATTGGTTGGGGAGTCGGTGGATTGTCCGTCACCCGCTTTAACCGATGTTACAAAATACATTGTGTGCATATATTTGATTGGGTCATTTGGTCGCATAAATAGGAAAGTACAAGCACACAAGTCGTTTGTTTCTGCCAAGTCCACACCAACGATAGCCCAACAGCCCCTAAACATCTCTAAATCAAAGGTTGAAGTATTAACAATATACTTTTCTTCAAGCCAAGCCCTAGACGATAATTGTTTAAGGTTAAATTCCTTTGCTAGTGTGAAGGCTCTTTGTGCGCCACTATGTCGTGCCTTTTCTACCAAGTCGCGTAAATCACTTTTCTTTTTAACCGTGCCAAGCATTGGGTTTGATTTCGTCCAACTTGACTCGTCGTTCCAAACCTCCGCCTCGCTATCTTGTGTATAAAGCCAAATCAACCAACGCGGGCTTTCTTCTTCGCCTTTTAAAACCTTTCTAGCGTCAACAAGTCGTTCGTCCAAGTAACCGTCACGCACAATGCCTTCGGTAGTAATCTCAAAAAACAATGGCTCGTCCTGTGTGGTAAGTGAGGAACGCAACGGCATAATTGTTGACCCGTCTTTCATTTCGTGTACTTCGTCCACAATAACGATTTTAAGGTTTCGACCTTCTTTTGCACCCGACCTTGCAGACATCTTCTTAATTGTGCCTTTATTTTGTGCCGAAAATTTGCCTGTTTTCTTTCTTTGCCTTGGATTACCAAAGAATATACCTTTAATGTTTTTACGGGTCACTTTTGATAAAGCCCTTGACTCCTCACGGAAGTTGTTAATGCAATCAAATATTAAACCTGCTTGCTCATAGTCATTAGACGCACACATAATCTTTTGACCTGCCTCGCCACAAAACCACTCCGCAAGTGCAAGTGCAGCAGTAAACGGTGTTTTACCATTTTTACGGGCTATAAGAAGTAAGACCTCTTTAAATCTTCGCACCCAACGACCGCCACCAAGTAACTCGTCGTCAAATATAAAAAATCCAAATAATGCCTCGGCGATTGCCTTTTGGTTAAGTTCCAAAATAAACGGTTTGCCTGCAAACGGACTTTCAAAGTGTTTAACTTCCTTTTCAATAAAGTTAATACGCTTGTGCGCACCTTCCAACTCAAAATGGTAGGTGTCTTTTTTATACAAGATGTCTTGCATTAGGTTTTCGAGTGTGGTTTTTAATTCTCTACCGATGTTGATTTTACCACTACGACATTGCTTATAATACTCGATTAAGTAACTATGCCGTCCGTCAACTTCTTCGTTTAAAACCTGCCACCCCTCAATAGGCACAATATCGGGGTTTACCAATATCCACTCGGCAACACCTTGCCAAACTTCGTTATTCGTAGTCGTCGAGTTCGTCGTCGTCAACAACGACGCTTCCACTTCCATGTGCGAGCTGTACGTTGAGACTCTGTTCAACACTATGAGCGAAGAGTCCGGCGGCCGTCTCCAGTTCGTGTACTATCCCGGCGGCTCCCTGTACGGCGCAACCGAGGCTGTTGACGCTGTCAAGGACGGCGCAGCCGACATCTGCTGGTCCTCCGTTTCTTTCTACGGCGGCCGCTTCCCCGTGACTGAGTACATCGGCGCCTGCGCAAACGGCGTTGTCTCCTCCCGCATGGCTGCTAATGTCCTGATGGATGCTCTGCAGAACGTTCCCGAAGTTGCCAACGAGTTCAAGGATTTCCAGGTTCTCATGATCGCTGG
>JAFUJK010000006.1 GCA_017468205.1 Clostridia bacterium | reverse complement strand
TCAATATTTGACAAAATTGTACATTCTATTATATATATATATATATGCAATAGTTTTTTGAAAAATAATTTAATTTCTATGTTTTGCACAAAAATGCATTTGTATTTTTGTGCATTTCGCCACATACCATTTGAAACGAAAGCAACTGCACGCAAAACGAACGAATTTCATTGAAATAACATATATTTACATAGCAAACCATTGGTATTCAATGAAAACCAATAGAAAAGCAATCAAATGCAACGGAGACGAGGAAAAATAATGCGTCTGCGTGGCGGTTGAGGTGTAATTTAATGCCCTCGCCCTCTCATATATCGCAAATTCCTAATACTACCCCCCACACTTGCCGTTGTGTCCGAGCCGTGTCGTTAAGCTCCTTGCTTTGATTTTTTTGAAAATTTTTGATATAATATAAGTGTAAGAAAAAATGAAAAACTTACAAAAAATGCTTAATTCTCCCACATTAAGCACATAGAATATTAAAAGAGAAAAAGGAGAGACAGGAATATGCCTTACACATTCCCAAATTAGAAAAGAGTTATCATTCACAGAGAGCCAAGAAATAAAGATTATTTAAGCATTAAAAATGAAAATTGGCAATCAGCATTAAGAGACTTGCGTTATCACGCATTTGCACTATATTTATATCTTGCGTCAAATGCTGACGGCTATGAATTAGCCCTCTCGCCAACTGCAATAAATATGGAAATTGGCATGGCTCGTTCAACCTATCATGACCAACTGCAAGTGTTAATTAACAAAGGTTATTTAGTGCGTAGTCATGGCAATACATATGAATTTTTTGAAAAGCCACAACCGAGACCCGTGAGCACTAATTTGAGTAGCTTGTCGGGAGACGGATTAAATTTTGATGATGATACGATTGCCGTACACCACAATTCGTTTGCCGTAAAAGACAGTTCGCCCATGGATACAGAAATAAATAATATAGATGTTTCTACAAATAAAGAGACAAATATAGCGTCTGTTTCTCCATTTGGAGCATTAAAGCCAAAAGATAAAGAGTTTGTATTCTAAAGTTTAAGAGAGGGAATGTCCCTCTCTTTTGGCTTTATAGGTTAAATGCGTTAGCGAATTTGTCCGTTGCGTGCTTCATTTGTTGTAGGTTAGCCTTTACATAAAAATTAAGTGTGGTGCTTGCGTCTGCATGCCCTAATATCTCTTGTACACTCTTTATGTCTGCACCCTCTGCCAACAGCAGAGTAGCACAGGAATGTCGCAAATCGTGTGGTGAGAGGTCGGGAAAGCCGTTGTTTTTCATAAATCTTGTAACTCTTTTTGTGAGTGCGTTCGGGTCTCGTGGCTTTGTAATATCGTCAGCCTTTGGAAATAAAAACGCATTGTCTATGTTTTTGTTGCCCTCTTGGTATGTACTTTTAAGCTCATTTAAGAGCATTAAAACGCTTTTTATTATAGGTATTACTCTTATACTGTTGCTTGTCTTTGGTGTGTTAATTGTTATGCTTGTTTCGGGTGTGTAAGATATACTGCGTTCTATTCTAATGGTTAAATTGTTTTCGTCTATATCTTTCCATTTCAAGCCCATGCACTCGCCTCGCCTAATGCCTGTTGTAAGTAACAAATACATCATACAACGGAAATC
This sequence comes from Clostridia bacterium, assembly GCA_017468205.1. Classification (GTDB taxonomy): domain Bacteria; phylum Bacillota; class Clostridia; order Christensenellales; family UBA1242; genus UBA7867. The sequence goes on along the minus strand of JAFUJK010000006.1, from coordinate 174 downwards.
GAGAGCCGTGTCTTGCAGTAAACTAAATAGCCTTATAGTCTGTTCCTTGCTCAATGCGTCAACAGGCTTTTTCTCTCTTTTGGGTGTGTCAACCTTGTGCATGGGGTTGACACTTATTATATTGTGCTTTTCGGCATAGCCAAATATTAAATTTAATGTGCCGTAATGGTGTCT
>JAFUJK010000028.1 GCA_017468205.1 Clostridia bacterium | reverse complement strand
GTTGGTGCACAAATAAGGCTTGTTGGTGATGGTTTAAAACAAGGGAAAAAGCAGTTAATTTTGGTGCCAGATAAATATATTTTTGACACTCAAAATAGGATATTAAAAGAACTAAATTTGTCGGCATCTTTTGATATTGAAGTGCAGAGTTTGTCGGGGCTATGTACCAAACTTTTGGATATAGTTGAAGTCGAAAATTTATCGCCTTTTAGCGGAAGTATGGTGATAGAAAGAATATTAAATGAACATTCAAGTGAATTAAAATGCTTTGTTAATACTGCTAAAACCATTGCTTTTGCTGATATGCTTTATAAAGTAATAATGCAACTCAAAGATTGTAAAATCACCCCGCAAAATTTGTTTGGGTGTGTTGACAATATAAACAATTCTGCATTGAAGTTAAAATTATATGATATTGCGCTCATTTATAATTACTATGAGAATTTTTTGGGAAATGAATTCGTGGATTCTAATTGTCGTCTTCAACTTTTGTGTAATGCGCTAAAACAAAACAAAGAATTAGAAAATAAGGAAGTTCATTTTTGCTACTATGAATTTTTGACCGAATGCGAACTCGATGTGTTTAAAATATTGGCGCAACGTGCAGGGAAAGTTAGTGTTGGGGTATTGTATCCAAATAAAGAGCAAAATAATTTAAGTTGTTATACGTGCGAGTTATATAATAGAATTGTGGAAATAGTAAAAGAATTGGAGATTTCTACAACTTATTTGAGTGCGGAAAACAGTATGCCTAAATTCGGAAGCCATATTTTACACAATACTTTTGCGGTCAACCCACAGAAAATGGAACTTGAAGATAATAAATCAATATATATTTTCAGTGCCACAGGTCTAACTAATGAAGTAGAATTTATAGCGCAGGATATTATTTCAAAGGTGCAAGCGGGGGCAAGATTTAAGGATTTTGTCGTGAGTACAACAAATATGGAAACCTATTTTGCAATTTTTGCGCGTGTATTTGATAAATATCATATTCCATTTTTTGCGGATAGTTCATTCGCTATGAGTGATAGCGAGGGTGCAAAATTTGTACTTTCAGCTCTTGATTGCGTGTTGAATAATTTTCAGGTTGCCGATGTGTTGAAATATGCCAAAAATTCACTTTCAGGATTAAGCGCAAAAGATTATGCCATTTTTGAAAATGTTATATATCATTATGGAATAGATGGCGACCGATTTATGGATAATGATAAACCTAATTGTGATGATGCTGATTTTGATAGATATTTGGACATTAAAAATTTGCTTAAACCGCTTTTTAACTTAAATGTGAACTTGCAAAAAAGTGTAACGGTTTGTGAAATGATTGAGGCCATTCGCTTGTTTTTTGAAGAATCTCAACTTGAAATTAATTTGAATGGTATGGCTTTGAGTTTTAGGGAAAAAGGTGATTTATTTAAGGTGAATATTGCAAGGCAGAATTTTGCAAAACTGGACGGAATATTATCTCAAATGCTTGCTATTTTGGGAGATGTGCCTATAAATTTAATGCAGTTTACTAAAATTTTTAAAGCTGGTTTGAAAAATATTACATTATCCTCTTTATCGCGTAGTGTGGATTGCGTATTTGTAGGACAATGTCTATCAAGTGTTTTTGAACGCGCTGAAAATTTTTATATTACGGGTGCTATTGATGGTACTTTGCCATCGTGGGTTGCAGATACTGGTTTGCTTTCTGATTATGATATTGCCGAACTTGCTCAAAACAACATTAAACTTACGCCGTCTACTCGCTTGGTGAATGCTCGAAATAAATCAAACGTGCTTCAAAGTCTTGGTTATGCTAATAGATGCTTGACAATAACTTATCCTGTAAATATGGACGGACAAGAGTGTAAGCCTGCTAGTTTTATAGATGATATTTGTAATAACTTTACACATAATGGCAGCAAATTGCCTATCGTTTTCTTGGGAGAGATGCTCCAAGATGACAACGCGTTTGGTGGGCAGGTTGATAGGCTTGACTTTTTGTGGAAATCCCCAATAAATATGTTGCGCGGAGTGGTTGAAGCTGTGCAAGATGAAAATTCGACGGTCGACCCAACTATATTGGCGAGTAGTGTAAAGTTTTTAAAATCCAAAGGATATGGGGCAATTTTAGACGAAATTTTAAAATTAATGAACAATGAAAAGACAATAGAAAAGTTGCAAGAACCGACGAGTGTATTTTTTACTAATGGTAAAGCGCGAGTTACTCAAATTGAAAAGTTTTTTGAATGTCCATACGCGCACTTTTTAAATTATGGTCTTAAATTGCAACAACGCAGGACGAGTCGCCCAGAAGCCGTTGATGTGGGGAATATTTTACACGCAGTTTTTGAAAAATTTGGATATATTTGTAAAGAAAATATCCCAAACGAAGCCGAAATTGAGAAGATTGTTCCTCAAATTTTTGATAAAGTCTTGATGCGCAAGGATTTTTGCCATATTACATTTTCAAAACAAAATGATACGATGCTTGCAACTTTAAAAGAAGAGGCGGTGCGCGCGTGTAAAGCAATTGCATATCAATTGGTACATAGTGAGTACAAGATAAAATTTATAGAAACAAGCTTTGGTGTAGATGGTTTTGCTCGCGAGCCTGAGGTTGCTGTGATAAACACCAATCATAAGATAAAAATTAGTGGAAAAATTGACCGCGCCGATGTTTGGAATACTAAATTGCGAATTATTGACTACAAAACAAGTAAAAATAGTGGTAGTTTTAGTCTTGTGAATTTTTATTTGGGTAAAAAAATCCAGTTGTTTTACTATATGCAGGCAATTGTTGAGGACTTAAAATTAACGGCGGGTGGCGCTTACTATTTACCTGTTCATCGCGAATATAGTGAAGAGGGAAAATCGACAAAATATTCAAGTTTTAAACTTGATGGTGTATCTTTATATACTGACGCAAATATGTTCGCGCAAGATAATCAAGTTAATTTTGACCATCCAAGCAGTGATATTGTAGATTTCACTATAAGTACAAGTAAGGATAATGTTGAAAATGATAAAATTGTGTTAAGCAAAACGCAATCGTCAAAATTGCGTAGTGCAGATGAAGAACAAATTAAATTATTGCTTAAATATGCAAAAGAAGTGCTTGAAGGCGCGATTAACGATATCTATGGCGGGGAAATTTCACCATTGTATATTGGTTCGGCTTGTGATTTTTGTGCTTATAAAAATATTTGCCGAAAGGACATTTTGCCGTGTGCAAAAGAGCGTAGAAGCGACTTTGATGTTAAATTAGATAGTTTTGGTACGGGAGAAGAAAATGGGATTTAATGATTTTCAATTGAAAGCAATCCGCGATAACGACCACGATATTTTAGTTTCTGCGGGAGCGGGAAGTGGTAAGACCAGTGTTATGATTGAGCGCATTGCAAAAAACTTGATTGAGGGCAAAGTAGATGTTGATAAGTTGTTGGTAGTTACTTTCACAAATGCCGCCGCCAGCGAAATGCGTCATAAGTTGGAGCGAAAACTAAACGAAGTTCTTGCTAATAAGGATACGACAGAAGAAACTCGTGCGCGTGTCGCAGAGCAGATGGAATTGCTTGGACAAAGCGATATTTGTACGCTACATAAGTTTTGTCAGACTATTATCCAAAAATATTTTTACACTATCGACCTTGACCCATCGTTTGTAATTGGTGAGGAGAGTGAAACGGCAGTCTTGCGTACTCGTGCATTGAATGATATGTTGCGAGAAATGGCTCAAAATAAAAATGAAGATTTTATGCTCTTGTCTAGCACTTTTGACGATAAACGCAGTTTTAATAAAATTAAGGATTATATCTATAAAATACATATTTTCTTGACTAATCAGCCAGATATTTCTGCGTTTAAATCGCGCGTTCAAGAGGCTTTTAGTGGTGATTTGGATAATAACAAATTGACACAAATTATCAATCAATATATGATTGAAATGATTGACTATTTTATAAGTTCGTATAATGAAATTAAATTTAACGCGGACAGGCTTGGCTTTGACGCTTTGAGTGCAATCCTTGGAGAGTATATCAGTACACTAAATTTGGTCAAGTCTACAAATACATTTTCTCAAAATCATTTCGCCGTGTTTAATATGCCAGCCTTTAAAAATTTAACCGCTAAAACCGATGACCCAGAATGTATGGAATTAAAAGAAAAAGCCAGTGAATTAAAGAAAAAATGTAAGTTAAAATTGGACGATTTGACACAAAAAATTTTGATTTCTAATGATTTAACTAAAATTTCACAGGATTTGCAGGCTACAAAACGAATTTTAGATGCAATGTTTAACCTTGTGGAGGAGTTTGAAAAACGTTATCTTAAAATCAAAAAAGAACGTAATATCGTTGACTTTTCCGACTTGGAGCATTATGCTCATATGATTTTAAATCAACCCGAAGTTAATGCAGAAATTCGCCAAAGATATGGACAAATTTATGTAGATGAATATCAAGATGTCAACGACATACAAGAAGAAATTATTTCAAAAGTTCACTCTGCTCGAGATTTGTTCTTGGTGGGGGACGTAAAACAAAGTATCTATGGTTTTAGAAACACAAATCCGCAAATTTTTATAGACAAGCAGTTGAATTTTGGCGCTGAACAAAATCAAGATGCAATCACAATCGATTTGAACTTGAACTATCGTACTGACCAAAAAATTCTCGATTTTGTTAATTTTGTATTTGGAAGACTTATGACCAAAGAACTTGGCGGAATTGAATATATTCCGGATAACGAAATGCGTTCTGGGCTTACATTCAAACCCGTTGAAGGCTCTCTGCCTCAAATTGAGATTGATATTATTGATAAACCAAATAAACGTCAATCGGCAGAAGAAAAACTAACCCCAGATGGTGTCTATCGTGTCGGGACTGCTCCGATAAAAGAAGGAGAGGACGGCGATTATGCTCGAAGCGAAGGTGTTGTAATTGCGCAAAGAATAATGCAATATCTTTCCGAGCAAAAAACTATCTATGATGCAAGAATAGAAAAGGAAAGAGAAATTACGTTTAGCGATATTACTTTACTGTGTCGAGGACGAAGTGCTTCGGTTGCAATTATTCTTGATACGTTGGCAGAATATGGTATTCCAGTTGCGCCCTTGGAACAGGCGAGCGTTTTTGAAGAATATGAAATTCAAGTTCTTTATTCTTTCCTTAATTTGGTCAATAATCTTTATGATGATATACATTTAACTGCGTTTCTTACAAGCCCAATTATTGGCTTAGACGAAAATGCTCTCGCGCACGTGCGCGCGGGCGCGGGTGCGTGCGTCAATTATTATGATTGTGTGTTTAAATATGTCGAAAAAGATGACGAAATAGCAGATAAGATTAAATATGCGCTTGAACTTATTAATGAGGGGGCGGAAAATCTTTTGAATAATAGCATCTATAATATTTTAAATGATTTTTGCGAAAAAACTAATTATTTAAGTCTTGTTGGTGCTATGCCAGAGGGGGACAGGCGTGTTAAAAACGTACTGGGCTTTATAAATGGCTTTAATGGGAAACGTTATAACTATGACTTGAGCGAATATTTAAGCAGTATTGAACAGGCGGGAGAAACTCCTAACGTAACACCTGAATATACAATCGGCTCTAATGTCGTTAAAGTTGAAACTATGCACCACAGCAAAGGACTTGAATATCCAATTGTGTTCTTGATTGATACGGGACATGGTTTTAATAAGGACGATAAAAAAGGCGATTTCTTGCTTAACTCAAATTTGGGCGTAGGGTTGTATAAATATGACCAAGAAAAACGTACAAAAGTCCCAACCATTTCGTTAAGTGCAATAAAAATTGCTATGGACGATAAGGCTTATGCTGAAAATCTCAGACTTTTCTATGTTGCGATGACTCGTGCAAAAAATCATTTGATTATTACAGGTTGTTGCGATGTTGCTAAATTAAAATCAAGCACAAGCCCATTTGCGATAAAGTCGCAAGGTAATTTCCTTGAACTAATTTTGGCTGCTTTTAGAGCAATTGAAATTGAGCCAATAGTTATTGGTGGCAAGCATATGAAGTTGACACTTGCGGAAAATAATGATTTGCATATAAACGTTTATCCAAAAATAGATTACACTAATGAAAACACTGCAAGCGCTAAAAAAACGCTAGATTTTGGGAACTTAAACGCAGATTTTGATGGGATAATAGCTAAAAATAGTGGCTTTGTGTATGATTTTGAAAAGAATACCCATCTTGCGCTAAAAAATAGTGTTACAGCACTTAATCGCGAAGCGGGTAATCACTCAAATGCAAGCGAGGTGCCTCAACAGATTGTAAACGAGGCAGGAGATTTAGAAAAAATTACAACAGAACAAGGTATTGCCTTCCATAAGGCGATGCAATTTATTGATTTTGATTTGCCTGACGAGGATTCGGTTAGACAATATTTGACTGCAAAACTAACTTCGCGAGAATTGGAATTGGTTGATATTGGTAAAATTTGGACTGCAATTTGTAAAATCAAGACTTTGCTTGAAGGTGCTCAAGTCTATCGAGAACAAGAATTTATGATGCGTGTTAAGCATTGTGATTTGTTTGAAAATAGTGATATAACTGACGAGATTATGGTGCAGGGTATAATCGATTTAGTGATAAAAAAAGATGGTAAAATTATTTTGCTTGACTATAAAACGAGTGCTTCGCATAACATTGAAAAAACTGCACAAAACTATGTTATGCAACTTAATTGCTATGCAAAAGCAATACAAGGGGCCTTGAATGTTGGCGTGGCACAAAAATTTCTTTACTTTTTTTTGCAAGAACGCTTAATATTAATTGACAATTAATATTGAATTTTTTATAATTAAATTGCAAAGATAGACAAAATTTTTGTAAAATAGGAGTTTATTATGATTTCAATGCTAGGCGGTGTACTAGAATCTATACAAGAATTCTTGGTTAATATAACACAAGTCAGTCCTGACATTTTGCTCTATTTGTTCGGTGGCTTGGAGTTGTTGTTTATTCTTTCAAGTGTTGTGCGCCTAATTTGGTGTTATGAGGACCGTTCTATGCGCGCTATGAAGCGAATCAACAAATATCTTAAAACGAACTCAAAAGTTAATGACGACAATTTAATTGAATTTCACAAGAAAATGAAAAAATTGCCTCGTCGTATCCGCGACCGTTGGCAGTTGTTTATGCTTGAGCGCGAAGGAAGCCCAAGTAGATATATGACTATTGAGTATTGTGTTAAGCGTCCGCTTTATAACAGTGCAATTTTAATGAATCAAAAGCAAATTGCTTATGCTACAATTATTTTAGCAGTGCTTGGCTTCTTGATGGGGCTTTCGAATATGACTGCTGTTGGAATGGGTAACTCTGTTGCTGTTGTATTGTTGCAGTCATTTATTGTTCCAGCAATTGTAGCAGTTCTTGGTAGTTTGTACATTATGATTTTGCACTTGCGTTATACAAACGTGAACCACGATTTTTACGATATGTTTACAACATTTGTTCGTAATATCGACAAGGCAACAAACACTATGCCTGATTATGTTGACTACGAATTGTTATTTACTAAAAAAGAAATCGAACGCGGTATCCCAGTTTTGCGTGAGTATCTTGAAAAGCGCGCTATGGAAGAACAACGTTTGCTTGAAAAAGCAAAACGCGAAGAAGTTAATCACAGCCCTTACGACTTTTCAAGCCTTGGCGTAAATGGTGCGCAATTGATTGAACGTGCTGTTAACGAAAGTGAAAAGTTCTTAATTAATAAAATTCAAACACAAAACGAAATCACTGAGTTAGAAAAGCAGTTGCATAAGTCTGACGTGAATATGGAAGAGATTGAACGCGATGCAAATAGAAAATTGCAAGCAATTAAGGAAAACCTTGAACGTCTTGACAAGGCAATGAGCGAGACAACTAACCGTGTAGAAATCAACTATAACCGTCGTCAAGCGGAAGCTGAAATGGACAAAAAGTTGTTGCTTGAAAAGACCTTGAAACAATGTTAGGCAAAGAGCGTGTCGCTGCCGATGCGCTTAAAGTCGAAATTCAAAAGCGCAAGGAAACTATCGAAGAAAACAAACAGATGGTTGAAGATGCTCTAAAATCAGAATATGACACATTCGCAACCAAGGTTTATGACGAGTTGAACGAAAAGATTACTCGCGACAATTCTGAACAACTTCACGAAATGGAAATGACTATTGCGCGTCTTAAAGCGAAAGTTAAGGAATTTACTCGCGATATTGAGAAGAAGGATTCAGTTATTGAGGCACGTAACCTTGAAATTGATAATATGCGTCAACAACTCAGCAAGCACAAAGGTAAGTCAAAGAGCAAGAAAGAATATGCGCAAGAGTATATTCGTGCACAAGACAACAACCCAGAGGGGACAATCAACGCGTTGCAAGTTAATTATGACGATGTTCCTGCTGAACAAGCAGTTCAACCTGAGTATGTTGCGCAAGAGTATGTTCAAGATATGAGTTATGAGCAACCTCAATATGACCAAAGCTATAACTATGAAGCGCAAGTTCAAGAACAACCTTATGATTATCAACAAAATATGGAACAACAATATTATGACCAAGGCGACTTTAACCAAGGTTATGCAGAGCAATATGTTGAGCCATACGCAGAACCACAACCTGAATATTCTGAATCAGCGGATAACTGGGGTCAACCTTATGTTCCTCAACCAGAATATCCTGAAATGGACACAGGCTTTACCTATCCAGAAGAGCAATTTGCTCCTGTTACTCCTGTAATTGTTGGTTTTGCTCCAATTGTTGAGAAGGACGACTTGGGAGCATCAAATATGTCAACTATTGATGCATTTAAGTATGAATTTAATGATATGCCTGTTACTTTCGTTACAAAATCAGAACCAAAGAAAGAAGAAAAGAAAGAGCCTGAATCAGTAGATGCTGACTTCTCGTCTGCGGAAAGTGATGTTGTTTTGGAAGAAAAAGAAGAGGTAAAACCAGAGGCAAAGCCAGTTGTAGTTAAAAAGACAAAAGACGAGTTAAAACCCGCTAAAAATGTTTCGGTTAAGAAATTGACTGACGGCGAAGACGATGATGAAGAACCAAAGGCGCAAGAACCACAGCCAGAGGTTGAAGATGTCAAAGTTGAGGCAAAGCAGTAAAAGAAAGAATAAAAAGAAAAGAATGCGCCAAAAGAAGAAAAGCCTGCAAATGTTGAAAAGAAAACCGATGCAGAAGAGGAC
>JAFUJK010000027.1 GCA_017468205.1 Clostridia bacterium | reverse complement strand
TGATAAATGGTGACTCGTTGGAGAATCGAACTCCAGACCCCTTGATTAAAAGTCAAGTGCTCTACCTACTGAGCTAACGGGCCATACATACGCCATAGGATAGGCGTTTGTGGCAGGGGTGGCAGGATTTGAACCTACGCATGCTAGAGTCAAAGTCTAGTGCCTTACCGCTTGGCTACACCCCTAAATTGTTCGGGACTTACACTTGGGAAAGTTGCCCAATGGCAGGGGTAGAAGGATTTGAACCCTCGAATGCTTGAGTCAGAGTCAAGTGCCTTACCGCTTGGCGATACCCCTATAATGGCAAAAGCCACTTGTAATAGCAAATGCTAAATGGGGTGAATAGTGGGACTCGAACCCACGATCTCCAGGGCCACAACCTGGCGCTCTACCTACTAAGCTATATCCACCACGAGGTGTTAGCTTTCACCAAAATTGCTGGGAATAGGGGGAACAGTGCGCCCCAATGGTGCGCCCAGAGGGACTCGAACCCCCAACCTTCACCTTAGAAGGGTGTTGCTCTATCCTGTTGAGCTATGGGCGCAAGCCCTCGCGCCTCCCAATAAACGCAAAAGCACCTTAAAATACAAGATGCTTTTATATAATAGCACATTTTGTTTATTTAGTCAACATTAAATTGATAATTTTTCAAAAATTTTTTCAAATATTTAAAAAATGCCCCCAAAAGCCCTTATGATTTGATTGACTTTACATTAAATAAAGGTTAAAATAAGAAAAAAGATTGAGGATTGAGTATGCGCAATATCAACTATTATGTCAAGCGTTTCGGCAAATTTTCACTTGCAGAACACCCATATTGTGATGTCGATGCTCTCATTTTTAGCCAATTATCCTATTTAACCTATGAGGGAAGTGTTGGAGGCATTTCAGAAAAGAAAGACGATGTATGTTTTTCCGATTTAAATACGAAAGAGCAACACGATTTACTCATAAGCGAAACTCTCGCGCCTAGGCATAATAAAAAATTGATAAAATTAATTCAAAATTCAGTGCGCTATAAAAATTTAAAAGTTAATTACTTCCGCAATCGCGTTGATGAAGATAAAGAAATGCAGTTTGGCGCAATAGTTTTTGTGATAGATGGGCTAAATATTGTCGCTTTTCGTGGCACGGATACTACATTTGTGGGGTGGAAAGAAGATTTTAATATGTCCTATATGGACGTCATTCCCGCGCAAGAGCAATGCTTGATTTATTTACATCGCGTTGCTGACATTTTAAAAGGTGATTTGCATCTTTGTGGACACTCAAAAGGCGGAAATCTCGCAACTTATGCCTCAATTTTTACAGATGTTGAAATTCAAAAGCGAATTGCCAGTGTTTACGATTTTGATGGACCAGGATTTAAGCGAGATATTTTCGGAAGTGAGCAATATAAAAATGTAGCACGTAAAATTCATAAATATATCCCGCGCGATAGTATGATTGGACTGATTATGCATAATATGCCTAAATATCAAATTGTGCGTTGTCGTGGAATTTCAATGATGCAACACGACCCTTTCCGCTGGTGCACAACAAAACAGGGTAGGCTGGATATTACTGAAAGCACAACATTTAATTGTAAGGTATTTGAGCGCGCAATAAAAGAATTTATGAATTGCTATTCCGATGCTGAACGCGAACGCATTGTAAAACTAACTTATTCTATATTTAATGCCTATGAGCGGTCGTCATTTGTCGATTTTAGGTCGAGAAAAATGCAGTATTTGCGGGCTTTTTTAAAACGATATCGCGATATGAACGATGAGCAGGTCGCTTATATAAAGAAAACTTTTAGAGAATATTGGAATTTATATCACTATGTGCGCAAACAGATGAAAAGGGAAAGAAAAGATTTAAAAAGGAGAAAAGTATGTATTTAATGCCTAAAAATCCTAAAAAATCAATACTTTTTGCTTCATTAGTTGCGGGGATTTCAATTTTATCATTATTTGTATTTATAAATTTGCTTGTTCTAATTATTTTGGATTTGCCAAGTTTTTGGATGCCTTTTATCATTATTGATTCTATAACTGTTGTGCTGGGAATTTGTTGTGTAACTATGCTTGCTTTTGCTCTTCATAAATTTAATTTGGGTGATAATGAGTTTATGAAAAATCGCTATATATTCATTATTGCTGTTGTGTTAATTGGATTAATGTTTGCATTGCAATTAGTAACCACAATCTTATATTTTGAAATTTTGCGCCTATGCTTTGTTGTTTTGATTGGTGTCGCTTTTGTTCTTGTTCTGGTTGGTTTTATTAGAAAAGTGAGCGAAATAAAAAGTGAAAGCAGTCAATTAAAAGATAAATAATATCGCATAGTTAGAACAAAACTATGCGTAAAATCAAGTTTTTTGTGTAATTTTATTGTATTATGCAATTGTTTGACATATTTTGCTAAATTTGATATAATATAAGCATTAAGGAGGGGGAATTATGGAAAAATTCTATTCGCGACCATTGCTTAAAGCTGGTTTGATTTTGGGGATTGTCGGTTTCTCGTTAATGGCTGCTGGCTCTGCATACTTGGCTTTTGTCCTTGGTGTTCTGGGGGAGTTAGCTGTTGATTTGGGTGCGGAAATAATGGAAACAATTTCTATTGGCTTAATGGTGTTTATCTCTATTCTGTTGTTGGCTTTTTGTGTTGCTTCTATCGTTGTCTGCTCAATGGCTCTTGCTCGTTGCAAGTTAAATCCTGACGAGTTCGATAAAAAGAAAGGAATGATTACCGCATCTTTTGTAATGTGTGTAATTATGAGTGCTTTGATGCTTGCTAGTATAATTTCTAGTTTTTCGGTAGGCACAATTCTTTTCTTGGCTTTATTTGTCCTTTCTGCGGTGTTCATTATGATTGACCGCGTGAAAAACAAAGAATTGCTTGCAAAGTATAAAGCGGAAGAGTTAGCAAATGCTCAAAACGCAGAAGTTGCTGAAATTGTAGAAGATAAATAATGAAAAGTGCACGTTGTGTGCATTTTTTTTTGTTTAGATAGGGGGCGGGCGCAGAACAATTTTTTGTTGGCAAAAATTGTTTGCACGCGCTTTGCGCGCGCCGTGCGCGTTCGCGCACCTGCGCCCGCCCTTGCTGTATCGTGTAATCAGAACACAAATAATTTAATGATAATATATAAGATTTTTATTTATATATAATTTTGATTTAATTTTATATACAAAAAAATAATTTTGTAATATACGTAAAATCGTTAGTATTTTATAATATTTTGTGGTAAAATAAGAATAATTAAAGAATTGTTAAAAAATGGAGATACAAGTTTTATGAAAAGTAAAAAGTTATCCACGTTGAAAACTCCGCAGGGGGGGG
>JAFUJK010000026.1 GCA_017468205.1 Clostridia bacterium | reverse complement strand
GGCATAAGTGCAATGATACCATACGAATTAGTAGAAAATAAGATTTTAGTGGCAGTTTTTACTGCAAATAATGCAAATATCAACACAGAAACCGACAATACAGGGGTTTTGACTTGAATGTTGCCATTTTGAAGGGATAAAAGGCAGGAAATGCTTTTAGTGTTGAGATTTCTCCACGCGACAAAAATGAATTTTGTCTTGGTCGAAATGACAGTCCGCGCGTAAACAACCGTTTGTCATTTCGCCTTCCCGCTTGCGGGAAGTCGGCCGCCCCGTTTTGCATTATACAAGTGTAGGGTAGACGGCCGCCAGATAAAAGCCCATATGAGTAAATCTTACTCAAATTTTAACGTAGTGAGTGGAGAAATCTCAGTAAATTAAGATTTTTAGCCTTTAAAAAAATAGGGGGCTCATCATTTGTTAATTAATCTTCAAAATGGCGTACAATTCAGGGCACACCTCTGTATGCAAAAAGAGAGCACGGGGCTCTCTTTTTGTGTTTTGTATAAGGCGAGATTGCCACGTCGCGTTGCTCCTCGCAATGACACAATAATAAAAGTGTTAGAAAAGGAAGGAAGTGTCAATTTGCAGAGATTTCCTTCGCTGACTCGAAATGACAAAGAGGCGAGATTGCCACAGCACTTTGTGCTTCGCAATGACAAGTATATTGAATGTTGAGATTTCTCCACGCAACAAAAATGAATTTTGTCTTACTCGAAATGACACAGAGAATTTTTCAATATTTTTTTAAACAATTTGCAATTTTTGTACAATTTTATTGATTATTGTTGAAAAATGTGGTAAACTAATCTCAAACAATAAAATTTTTGGAGATAATTTTGACTGAATTATTTATTAGTTTAGGCGCAATTATTTTGATTGTTGCGCTTATTGCAATAGCTAGATATACTAATAGTAAAGTTATATTGTGGGTTACTAGGGGGCTTAGTATAGCGCTTTTTGGTTTATTCACTTTTATGCTGTTTCAAGATGACGTTATCTCCGACATTTTGGTAGGCGGGGTAAAGATTGACCCTGATGAATTTACGGTTATTCCAAACTTTATGAGCGATGTTGAACTTGCGTGGATAAATATTTTACGTTGGCTCAACACGTTGAGTGTGTTGGTTGCTATGGTTGCTCCTTGGCTCAAAGTTAAGACTTTAAATAATATTATGTGCTTTGTGGCACCTATTGTATTTATTTTAGACATAATTTTCTTCCGCTTGCACTTAATGGCGATTTCTGGACCGGAATATTCCTTGACAAGCGCTTCAAGCATTGTTTTGGCTATTGAAATTGCGATTATGGGCGTGCTGGCTGGATATTTTTTATACAAAAAAATTGCAGAACGTGATTGGGAAAATATTGGAAAGCAACTTGGGATAATGTATGCAATTTTACCGTTTATGTTACTTTCTGTTTTTCCGCAAAACTTCCTGTTTAACTTCGTTGGAAATGCTGGTGGAGAGGCGGAAAGCTTCTCGTTAGTTCACCGTTGGTGGATTTATCTTGCAATAATTGTGCCAGTGCTAATCACGATTGCCTTTCGTAAGACGAGTGAAGAAGTCCGTAGGACAGTGCTTATTTGGCTTTCGTTTGCGGGATTTAGTCAATTTTTCTACACATACGAATTCCCATTATCGGCGGAAGGCTTGCCGTTGCACTTGTGTCATACTGCGATTGTGCTTGTGATGATTGCATATATTTTCAAGTGTAAACCAGTTTTCTATTTTACATATTTTGTAAACGTTATCGGTGCGCTTCTAGCAATAGTAATGCCTGAAACATCAAATATGATAACAACAGAGGACTCTTTGCATTTCTGGTTTAACCACTGGTATGCGTTCTTTGTTCCGATATTGGGTATAACTCTTAAATATTTCCCTCGACCTAATTTCAAGATGATGCGAGGTGCGATATACATATTTACGATTTACCTTGTTGCAATTGCATTCTTGAATGGTATAATTAATGCCGACCCTAACAATAGTGTTGACTACTTCTATGTATATGAAAACTTTATTGTCGGTAAATTTGAATTTTTGCGTTCAATCAAGGACGGATTTGTGCTGGAATTTGCGTGTGGCGAGGGTGTCGCAAAAGTGTTCTGGCTGTATGACATAATCATTTGGGTTGCGTATGTCTTTATGATGTTTATTACGTGGCTTGTCTACTCTTACTGCTATAAAATTAGCGACCACTACGCGGAATTATATGCACTTAACAAGATTGATGTGCTGGGTATTCGTGAACTTAAAAAGCAAATGAATGGCAGAAAAATTACGGAACCTATTGATTTAAAAGGAATTGATATGATTAAGTTTGAGCATTTTAGCAAGCGATATGGTAGCGCAAAGAACTATTCAGTAAAGGACTTCAATTTGGAAGTAAAAGCTGGCGAGGTTTTTGGCTTCCTTGGGCATAATGGTTCGGGTAAAAGTACGACAATTAAGAGCCTTGTGGGGATTCATTCAATCACGGAAGGTACGATTACTGTTTGTGGTTATGATGTTGAAAAACAACCTTTGCAAGCCAAGAAAATGATTGGTTATGTATCCGATAACCACGCAGTTTACGAGCATTTAACAGGGCGTGAATACATCAACTATGTCGCTGACCTCTATGAAGTTAGTGAGGCAGATAGAACGGCAAGAATGAACAAATATGTTGAAATGTTCAACCTCCAAGATGCGATTGACCGCGAAATCAAGGGATATTCGCACGGTATGAAGCAAAAAGTTATGGTTATTTCTTCACTAATTCACAACCCAAAGGTTTGGGTGCTTGACGAGCCTTTGACTGGTCTTGACCCAACCAGTGCATATCAAATCAAGAAATGTATGACTGAACACGCAAAGCAAGGAAATATTGTTTTCTTTTCAAGTCACGTTATTGAGGTTGTAGAAAAGATTTGCGACCGTATAGCAATAATCAAAAAAGGTGAAATGCAAGGGGTTTATGACCTGAAAGAATTGCGCGAAAAAGACGTTTCACTTGAAGAATTATATCTCGGAAATACGGGCGCGCAGGACGAGTAGAAGGAGGTAAGTTTTGGCAACTTATAACAGACTGCAAACGTTGGTTGCGATGCAGTTGACTAATCGCAAAATGTTTAAGAAAATGAAGAGCAAGATGCACGCTGTGGCCTATGTGCTGTTGCGCGTTCTTGTGATTGCTGTGATTACTGCAATCATTGCTGGAGTTATGATGATTTGTAATTCATTGTTACAAATTAAAGTTGACCGCAATTTATTGCTCTTTATTATAGCATTTTCGCAGATTATATCAATTATTGGATTTACAAATGGGCTTGTTAATAGCCTATATTTGAGTAAAGATAACGCGATTTTGTTGCAGTTCCCTGCGCGACATAGCGAAATCTTTATAAGCAAGATGGTTGTAAATTATATCGTTGAGTTTTGGCGTAATCTCAATTTTATCTTGCCTCTATTGCTTGCATTCGGAATAATGGGGCAGACGCCTGTTGATGTGGGGTATTGGCTTACAATTCCATTGTTCTTGGTATTTTTGCCACTAATTCCGCTATTTTTGGGCGCAATTTTGAGCATTCCGCTTATGTATGCAAAGCGTTTGCTCAATTCAATCCCGTTGCTTCAAACATTTGTTGGATTAAGTTTCTTGGGGCTGGTTATTTACTGGGTAATTAAAATTGTTGCGCTTATTCCAACACCATTGCGACTGCTGGCGAATTATAATTCATTTATAACGGGCTTCAATCAATTTATTGTCGATGCGAATTCCTTTTTCATAGGTTATCAAAACATTGTAAACTGCTTGTTTGATACGAGAACGGTTTGGGACTTTTTGATTTTGATTGGAACTGGGGCGGTTATTGTAGCGTTGGCGTATTTCCTCGCAATGCCGTTGTTCTTTAAAATTATCAGTCATTTCAGCGAGCGTTCTGTTGATAATAAGCACAAAAAGCACACAAACAAGCAACGCGGAGTATTTGGTTCGTATTTCATAAAAGAAATTACAACCATTATGCGCACGCCGGGGAAATTATTTAGTTTCTTGTTTGGTGTTGTAACATTACCATTCTTGTTGTATGTTATCAATACTATTTTCACGGCAATTAACACAAGTGCGGTTGGGGATAGTATGATTATTGGCTTTAACCTAATGATTGGTCTTTTCCTTGCTGCCGCGAACAATTCAAGCGCTGCCGAGTCTATCAGCCGAGAGGGAGCGGAATTTACCGTGTTAAAAACCGCACCAAGTCAAACATATAAAATGGTGTGGTCTAAAGTGCTTGTTTACGAAATTTTTAACATAATTTCGTTGATTTTTGGCTTTACTGTTCTTGCGAGTATTACAGATTTGAGTGCAAGCGAAGTTGTGTGGTTGTTCCTCGTATTTATTTTGATAAGTTCTGGACATCTACTTTGGAGCGTGCAGTTTGATATTCTTAACCCTAGACTTAATGATGTCGCTTCAAAAGGTACTGCGTATAACAATCCAAATGTGGGGAAAAGTATTCTTGCGGGGCTTCTCACTGCGGTGATTTTCTGTGCTGTAACTATATTCTTTATGGTGGATAGTTACGTTGGCGGTTGGGTAAAGTTGATTTTGTTTGCTGTGGCATTCTTTGTGGTGAGATTGGCGCTGTTTATGGCAAATTTGCGCGTTTACTTTAAGAGAATTGAATTTTAGGAGAGAAATATGACGAAAAAAGCAGTCGTTGCGATTGAAGTTGTCGTTTGTCTGCTTGCTGTGGTTATTATTAGCATTTTTGGTATAAATCCAGAAGCGTGGCGCGATGATATTCCTGCGCAATCGCTGGTTATTACTAATCAATCAGACCCAGTAAGAGAAATCGACGTTACACGCTCAACCGACACTAATGGTCGTGAAGTTGTGAATGTAAAATTGCCTTCAAGCATTCGCGAATATCAAATTGAATGGGAAATTTCGCCAGAAAACGTAACAGTTACCCAAATTTCCTTTACATCTGCGCAAATAGGTGGTAATATTATTTCAATCAGCGATACAGGGCTGGTAAATTTCCTCACGAACTCAAACGAGGGCGCAACTATTATGCTGAAAACCACCGATGGTACTAATAGAATTGCGCAAATGATTATCACTTTCAAGGCTAGCAGTTCGGGAGGAGATATTGAGTTATGATAGAAAATTTAAAGGAGAAATCTATGAAAAAATTTATGACCGCGATGATGTCTGTTGCGATTATGGTTTGCGCTACTTTGATGCTTACTGCTTGTGGTAAGACAATTTCAAAGATTGATGTTGACCTTAACGATGTTCAAACGACAATCATTCAAGGCTCAACATTTGATTATAGTGGAATCGAAGTCAAAGTAACATATTCCGATGACTCAACGGAAACCTTTGACGCCTCAGCTGAGGGACTCACTATTGATACATCAAGCATTAATACTAACGTGGCTGGCACCTATGAAGTTGTTGTAGAGTATGCTGATGTAGAAAAAATTTTTGATGTTACAGTTGTTTCTGGAATTGAACTTGTAACAACTTCAATTCCAGAAAAAATTGTAGTTGGTCAAACTGTTGATTTTGCTAGTTTGCTTACGGTAAAGATTTTCAACACTGCTACAACACAATACGATGAAACTTCAACATTTAGTGTTGATACTACAAACTTTAACAATCAGGTTGCAGGAATTTACACTATCGGTGTAACAAGCGGAAGTTATACTGCATCATTTGATGTGGAAGTAATCGAAGGTCTTATCATTGACCGTTCAAACGTACCTTCAACTATTATTATAGGTTCAGAAATTGATTGGAAGGACGTTCTTGTTGTGTCAGTTTACAATGCGCAAACTGCTGTATATGACGAAACAACAAATTATAATGTAGATGCAAGCAACTTTAATAACCAAGTTGCTGGTACATACACAATCCGTGTAACATCTGGATACACATTTGCTTCTTTTAGTGTTACTGTTGCACAACCATCAAGTGAAAGTCTTATGGCTTTTGATGGCGACACTACTGTAATTTTCAATCACGCAACTTACAACTTGCCATTGGGAACATATTCTCTTACTCTTGAAGATGGAACAACACCAGCACCTCAAAGTGCTTACGTGCTTACTCCATCAAGCGACAGAGTGGCATTCCAAATTGTTGAAAATGGCGACTACGTTCTTAAATTTACAAAGAACAACGAGCCAGCAGAACGTAAGTTTAGAGCAATTGACTACCTTACACTTATGAGTGTTGGCGCTGACTGGACTGACTATAAGGAAAGCGTTGCTGCACTTGGAACTTCTGCATCAACATTTAAGAATTCAGTTGAACAACCATATTTGGTTGGTACTGGAAACGAATTCCACTTCGATTTAAGTTTGAAAAATGCAAACGACGAAATGGATATCATTGCTGATGAAAATGTTTTGAACTACAATTTCTACGAAAAGAATGGTTCAAACTTTGACGAAGTTGCTAATCTTGACGACATCGTAACGATTGACGGACAAGACTTTACATTCAAGGCTTCAACAGTTGGCAAGACATTCAAAGTAATCGTAACTGCTAAATATCAAACATACACACCAGCAGAATTTATTTTCACAGTAAACGATGGTGTGAACGTGTTTACAAGTAGTGAACTTTCTTACTACTTTGCAAACACAAACATTCAAACAATTAACCTTCACCGCAACATCAAGGCAGAAATTACTGCTGACCAATACAACCCTAATGGTTCATTGTTTAATGGTTACTTGACAACTAACAAAGTTGTTGACCCAGTTGACATTCAAAATGATTCTAGTTGGTTGACAAAGACTCGCGACGAGTGTGTTGCTGCTGAAAAGTTCTTGATTTATAACGCAGACGGTACACTTGCAAAGAACTATTCTAACACTCCATACGCGCGTTTCTCAAACCACAAATCAGGCGATAATTTGGTTGTTAATGGTAACTACTTTAACGTTGACGGGCGCGACTTGCCTTTGATTGATGCTAAAGCCATTTTAGAGGCTGGATATGAAGACCAAGGAACTTACCTTAGGTCTCCAGCAGGTGATGACGCAACATCATATGCTGTTGACAGCCAAGCTTCAATGTTCTACCTTGGTGTAATGTCTTCAAACTACGATCAAAACATTCAAAACGCAAGAAATGACATTGCAACTAATGGCGTAGCAAATGCTACTCTTGCTACAAAGGCTGACTTTGACGCAAAAGAAAACAACAAAGCAACATTTAACAACCTCTCAATTGTTTCAAATGGTCAAGTTCCAACAGGTGATATGTCCGATGAACAACAAGCAGAATGGGTAAGTAGAATTTCAGGTAGTTACTCTGCAATCAAGACAAAGAGCGACGTAAACATTGAAAACGTTACGATTCGTTACGCTTGTATCGGTCTTTACACTACAAAACTTGGTGCTGACTTTGATGTAAACAACACTCACGTAAGCGATACTTGGGCAAATGGTATATACTGCTATGACGGAAGCAACTTGAAGATTAGAAATTCATTCGTAGGTGCTTCTGGTGGTGGTGCTATTTGGCTTGAAGACCGCGAACAAATCAATGGTCAAATCTTCGATTCATCAGTAGACTTTGATGAAACAGTTGTAGTTGACAACTTTGTTTCTGGTCTTGAACCTTGGTTCATTGCTCACGGAATGAATGCAATCGTCCCAGGCGCTAAAGTTGCCGTAAATGGTTCAGTTGAAACTTTGTCAGGCAACACAAAACGTATCCTTGACAACAAGACAAATCAACAAGGTGCCGAATTTGAATTGTTCAACTTCGCTATCGTTATGGTAAATAGATTTGATGTAGAATCTGGCGTTGACAAAGGTGAGAATGAATACAACAACATTACTATGACATATACCTACGACGGAACAAACGTTGTACGTAGCATTACTTCAATGGAACAAGATTACCGCAATACATCTTCAGGTTTTGCTGCTGTTCTTGACGAATATGTAAACACCGAAGCATTAGCAGCTGAAGTTACAGAGCAAGCAACTATTGCAGGTGGCGCACTTACTGGTATGTTGGCTATGGCTGGCGGTGGCGCACCAACTGCTGATCAACAAGCAGCTTATCAAGCACTTGACACAGCTGGCAACGAAGTTGCAAAAGCGGTATTTACTGCTGGTATGGCTATTGCTCAAGGTTTGAAAGACGATGCTTTAAATACTCACTTGGCAGCATATCCATTGAGTCAAGTGGCTTACAATGCAATGATTTCTAATGGTTTTACTGATGTTTCAAGCCTTAACGCAACAGCACTTGGAACAGGTGCAACATACACAATTATGTACAATTCATTTAATAATCCTGCAAACAAATATGTAGAAGTTATGCAAAATGTTACAGGTCTTGGCGAATTACTTATGATTACAGAATTTTTTGACAAACCTGCTGCATAATTAAAATTTATAAGAACCACCCAAAAAGAGGTCAAACTGACCTCTTTTTGTTTTGTTAATTTTTTTTCGGTTATGCTATAATTACATTCCGTGCGTACAGCACATTGTGTTATTTCGCCTTCCGCAAGGAAGCCTGCCGTCCCGTTGGGCTTTATACAAGTGTAGGTCAGGTGGCTACCAGACAAAAGTTTATAAGAAAGCAGGCGCATATATACAAGCACTTTGGTGCGCGTGGAGAAATCTCAATAAATAGAAATCTCGCCTTAAAAACCAAAAAGAGCCAAACGGCTCTTTTATTTATTGAAATAGGAATGTAATCATTTTGTTTAGAAAATTGTCAGTGTCCAAGATTTGTTCTACAACACCCACGCAATATGAAATCGGCATAGGCCCCATTCCACGGCAATCATAACTTGATTCGCGGTTGTCTCCCATAAAGAAGAAGTATCCATTAGGAATTATAATCGTCCCAAATTCATCAATAGGTTGTAGGGTAGAATTACCAAAATTGTCTTTCCAATCCACCCACCCAGTTTGATTTCGGAAGTTGTTCATTTTTGAAACAGAATATTTCGAACCTTGAGTATATGGCTCATCAAGGCGTTCGCCGTTTACATAAACCACAACAGTCCCGTTTTCATAAACCATTTTTAGCGTATCACCACTCATTGCAATAACACGTTTGATGAGTGTCTTTTCGTTCACTTGATTTGCGGTATTCTTCGATTGGGTCATATCCACAATAACTATGTCGCCTCGTTTTATCTCGGAATATTTCGCCACAATCGCAATGTCCCCAGTAGGTGGGGAGTAGTTGTTTATTCCGGGTTGCATCGACGCACCATCAATAGGTTTGATGTAGTGTCCGCCCAGCCAGTAAACTTCTACTGCCATTACTAGAAGCAAGAAAATAATCATACACGTGTTCACTACGGATAAAAATTGCTTATATCGCGCAGTACATACCACGCCTCTTGGGTCTTCTAATTTTTGCGACATACATTCCTTTCAAAAGCGCTTTGCGCTTCGCCTTTTAATTAATTTCTGTCGTATTCAGCAGTGTAGTTAATCAAACTGTCATCAATCACTTTGAGAGCAGCTTCAATGCCTTCAACGCCTCTAATTTCGGTTACTTTGTTTTGCAATTCTTTGTAACGTTTAAAGAAATGCACCATTTCATCAAATGTGTGCTTTGGCAAGTCGTCCATATTCTTTACATTTTTAAAGAATGGGTCGCCTTTTGCAACAGCAATGATTTTTTCGTCTTGCTCACCATCGTCAATCATAACAATCATTCCAATAGGGCGCGCCTCAACAAGTACTCCAGACATTAGTGGCTCGCTTGTAAGAACGAGTACATCTAGTGGGTCGCCATCTCCTCCAAGAGTTCTTGGGATAAAACCATAGTTAGCAGGATAAACCATACTAGTGTGAAGAAGACGGTCAAACATAATCAACCCAGTTTCCTTGTCAAGTTCATACTTAACTTTGTTGCCTTTCCCAATTTCGATGAATGCAACGAAATCGTCATTTTTAATTCTACTTTTTTCAATGTCATGCCAAATGTTCATAAATAATCTCCTTTGTTAGTGCATATCAAATAGTATACCACTTTTAGTAGTTTTAATCAAGCAAATTTCTCGTTCTATTTGCTAATTTTTTCAAAATGCATTAACTTGACAATTTTGGGTTTTTATGATATAATTTTTAAGATAAAAGTTTAAGGAGAAATTATGGCAAATTGCTATCGCGTCAAACCAAATGCCTATGCTCAACTTTATGGCGAGAGTGAATTCAAACTTTTTACTCAAAATATCCAAGTTCATCTGCGTAATATCGCAAATCGCGCAAAAGGGGCTAGCCTAACTAAACTCGCTAAAAGGACATTTGTCGGTATGCAATCTACTTTTGCTGAAGGTTGTGCTTACGCAAAAATTCCAGTAAAGCAGTTTATAAAAGATTTTCCACTTTCTCAAATACTTTTTGGTTCTTGGTGGGTTCCAAAGGTTACAAGTTTTGCAAAAACAGTTGTTTTGGGAACGGGCGAAGTTGTAAAGAGTTATAGCAACAAGTATAAAATCACACACCTAAAAGCAAGAGGCAAAACCCCAGTTATTGTTAGTTTTGACTACGAATTGTTTACAAAGAAAAATGGCAATTTGCAAGGTGTTAGCCCTGATTTTATTAAAATTTTAAATTCAAACAACAAGTCGGGCGGTGTAATGCTCCTGAACTCAGGTAATTCATATCAGGCTTGCCAGAAAGCCCTATCGCATTTTAAAGGTAAAAATGTCTGCGTTTCAGCATATAATGGCGCATTTATAACGATTAATGATGGCAAAAATGGAAGAAAAATAATAAAAGACGAGCGTTTGCCAAATGATGCCGTGCGCGCGTTGTATGATTATTTTAAAAAGAACGAAAATAAAGCACTTTTAAAAAATTATTATATGGTAATTGAAGGCAAAGGCGATAAAGTCGGTGTGGTTGACTTCTCGCGCGGAAAGGTCAGGGGCTTTAAAGGTGGGCGATTTACTGATAACGAAATGGAAGTTGAAAGCGCTTTAAATAGGGCATATCAAATTCGATTCGTACCTAAAAAGGACAAAGCGGGATTAAATAATGCTGTTGCTAATGTAAAAACATATTCGGAACACCTAAACAAACAGGCAGAATTTTATAACGAAAAAGCAGGGAATGTTGCATCAATTTTGGCTAGTGTAGATGAACCTCTTTGGTCAATGCTCAATGAAGGTATGAATGTCCAATTTGAGAGCAATGGACAGATTAGCCTCGTGCCAAAAGGTTGTAGTAAGTTAAATTCGGCTCGATTGATTGCTCATAGTTATGGATTGAGTGAGGAGCAAGTTTTGACAATGGCTGCTTCAACTTCGGACGTCTGCGAGCCTGCTACTTTTGCAAATATTGCTAAATTTTTGAAAAATGGCGGAAATGTCAAGGATTTGGCAATGAATGTGCAAGAGGTATCTCGTGATTTGGTTAATGATATTAACCATTTGTGCATTCCTGCAAATTTTGCAAGAACGCCAGATTTCAAGAAGTTGTGTGCGAAATTTGATAAAGATGTTACTGCCGAAAATAAACGAATTCTTGATGAAGCCAATGCACGCGAACTTTCTTCATTTGAACAAGAGCAGAAACAAGAGTTGGAGGAAATTCTCAAAAAATATAGCCAAGAACTCGAAGATATTGAAAAAAGCGACATTTCCGAGTCAGAACTTTTAGAAGAACAGAATAAGATTAGACAAATGGCGCAATTTGCTATCAGCAGTTTTGAAACTAATTTAATTAATAAGGAAAATGAACTCAAAGCTCGCAAAATTCAACCAGTTCTTGATAGAATAAGCTATCAATCCAATAGTTATGCTGATGTGTCAAGAAAAATTGAACAACTTAGTCAAAATGAAATCGAGCCTGATTTGATTTTTCCAGAGCAGACTTTGACATTATGTGATGATGATATGGAATGTCCAACTATAACTTATTAATTTTTATTATATATAATATATATGAAAAGGAAAAACATCGCTTTTTGCGGTGTTTTTTGTCATATTTTGCTCCAATTTTTAACAAATTATGTTGCTTTAGTGTTTTTTTGTTAAAATTGCATACACTCTATTATGAAAAATATGTCAAAATCGTTTGAGTTTTTTGTCGCCTTTTGGTAGAATAGATATGAAAGGTAAAAAAATTGGAGAATTTTAATGGAAAATAAGATACCTAATTCAAATGGAAACGATGTTTTAACACCGAAAGAAATAGAACATAGAACCCGCGTTGAAATGATTCAACAGGAACAGCCGTTATATGACGATGTCGAAATCGCTCATAACCCGAACACGCCTCAGTCGGCACTTAATCCTGATATTATGGAGCAATACGACCAAGCGAGAGAACCGAGTGACGAGTTGCGTAAAATGCGCGATTATAAACAACGTCAAATGGAAGAGTTTACAAATAACTATTCAATAAGTCAGGTTATTCCATCAGGTTGGACAACCTTCTTTAACGTAATGAATACGATTTTCTTAACCCTTGCCTTGATAATTGCGTTCTTTGTCGCTTTTGGTTTGATTTTTGGACTTAGAATTGGTATTGTTCCAACATCTAGTATGGAACCAACAATTTCAACTTGGAGTCTTATCATTGTGCGTCCAGCCCAAAGTATGGACGAAATACAAGTAGGCGATATAATTAGTTATCAGAAGGGTAATCAATCGTACGTTCACCGCGTTCAATCAATAACTCCTGCAACTGACACGTCAGAAGCTCTAATCGTTGCGGTAGGTGATAACCCAAATACAGCAGGTGCCTATGACCTTGTGCCGTTTAGAATGGTTGAGGGCGAAATGGTTGTTGCCGTTCCTGGACTTGGTTCTGTGATTTGGTTTGTAAAAAATAATATTATTTTGACAATAACCGCAGCTCTTGTACTCATTTTGACTGTTCTGTTACTTCGTAGTATCGTTGAGCGTAGGCACGCAAAAGCCGAAATTGACATTTTCCTTACGAAAAAAGCTGAATTTGAGCGCGAAGCGGAAAGAAAATATCTCGAAATGAAGAAAAAAGAAGAACACAAAGAGTTTGAACGCATTATGCGCACCTCTTATGGTGATGGTGATGTCGATATGCAAAATGCTCAAAATGTTCCTCAAAACCCACAACCTCAACGTCGAAGTGATGTTGTGAATGACCAGGACCCAATTCAATAGCAATTTTTTAGTGTTAAAAGTGTAAAAAATTTGTATTTTTGTATATTAGTGTAAAAAAATCACAAAATATTATTAATTTATGACATTTTTTTGAGTAATTTTTCAAAAACCAATAAAAATCGTTTTACTTTTACGACAAAATAATGTAAAATTTTTATAATAGTAGTGAAAAGAGGAGGAGAAAGTGTCCAAATTCAAGTCTATGCCACTAAAAATATGGCTATTTACTTTGACAGCCGTCCTAGCGATTGTTTCTTTGAGCGCTGGTGTCATTTGGGCAGCTATCACCATCTCAGGCACATTTAACAATAATTCTGTTCCAACTGCGACTCTTTCTACGCAGGTTTGGAATGCGGAAGATGGCGGAACAGCATTAACTGACTTGACGACTTCAACAACAGCGAGTAAGACACTATATGTTTCTGCGACAAATGCAGGAACAGCAATAACCGTTCCTTGCGTAATGCGTGCAAGAGCGACAACAGCAGCTTTTGGGGTGCTTACTTGGGATGATGAAGGGTGGACTGCGCAGGATAATGGCTGGTATTATTGTAATACAATCGTAGGTGGTAGCGGTAATACTGGCAGAATTCCAATGGTTGCTGTGTCTAGCGCAGGTTTTGCAGGCAATATTGCCATTGAATTAATGCAGTTTACTTCAACTGATGATGCAGGTTTTGTGAAATATTGGGCGCCTTTGGGTGGTAGGGCAACAAGTGGTAACTCGGATATTATTTCTACAACTTCAACAATTGATGGACTTACATTGGACCACGATTTAACCGATAGTTCAGGACACTTTGCTGCATTTAATCAAAAAACAAGCGGTAACGAGAGAGTTCAATACGCGGCTCTTGCGAGCGATTCTAGTGTGAGTGTTAACAATGCGTTGATTGCTCCAATACCTGCAGGTGATTATTCAAATGGTAGTACTGCAAATTTAACAATAACTTCAATTAGTGGAAAAAACTTGGTAATTTACAACAACTCTGTTGTTCCTATGGTGTTTACCATTACATATCAAGCAGTTGCTTATGCAACTACAAATGGTACAACTTATACAAAGGCTGATGATGTGGCTTTTAACTTGACATCATATAATGCTGGCTCTGGTTGGACGGATTTAACATCGGCAGTTGCTGGTCACTATGTTTATAGTACAGCAGTTCAACCAGGTGAGTATATCAATGCACTTGATGATGCTATTACTATAACATTCACAAGAGATACAGCGCAACCAATTGCCGCAAATACTCGCGGTATTCGTATCACGGCTACAATTACTGCCGAGGACGTTGACTCAATGAATGCAAAGGTTGCTTCAGCTGATTCTAAATATGCTGATTATGATAAGTATATTGGAAAAGTTCCAGCTTCAAAATATTCAGCTTGGCTTTCTGCACTTGCGTCAACAAATACTGCTTTTGATATTCCATCTTATACAGCAATAGCATCTTAATAAAAGGAGGGTAATGGTTTGGGAAAATTTGAAAAATTAAAATCTTATAACTTAATGTTAATGATTCTCGTGCCGTTGTTAATCGTAGCGATGGTTGCAACTGTTACTCTCGCTGCTATGACGGTTTCTAAAGATGGTAAGAATACAATTCAAATCGGTGGTGTAGGCTCAATTACTTGTACCGCAACCGCTACGGGATTGTATCCTGGAAGTACTCAAAATATTTCGCTTGTATTCTCATATGCGGGCGATACAAACACAAGCGCAAATGTCGCTAATAGTATCATACTAGACTTTGCTACATTTAAGTTTACAAGCGTAAAGGCTGTAAGTGGTAGTAATGCTAGTGGATATACAGTGAATCTAAATAATACAAATGCTCATAATATGCCCGTATATTTTTCAAGCTATGACTTGTTCTTGTTGAATAGTTCTACAAGTATAAAGGATAGCAAAGTTACAGTAACCAAAGGTTCACCTGTTACGATTATTTTGGCGGCTGTATTAAAAGAGGGAATTAATGATAACTTGGGGACATCAAATGCTAATGCGACCCCAGCAAATTATCTTATGAACTCAACAAATAATCTTATTATGAACTTTACTATTTCTGCAACAACAGCATAACCTTGCGTCATTATAATTCGAGCGGAATCTCGTTAAACTAGGGTGGAAACGCCAAATGCTAGGTCAAAGCCAATGTTTGATTTCATTGTTCTAAATGAACCCACTCATTGCTCTTTGACACGGCTCTGCGGAAGGCAGTCCCTTCCTTTGGAGAACATGCGTGTCTATTCATTTGCTTACTAAAAAACTTTGATAAATCTTATGGGGTGTCGAAAGATTCCCGAGGTGGTTCTGGGTTTTGATTGGTTTTGAAGTCGGCGAGTTTATATATGCGTAAGTTCCCCCCTAAACACTCGTATTCGAGTGGTGAGAAACTAGGGCTATAAAAAGTTTCCAATTCTTTACTCAAAACTTGTTAAAATGCTTTTGAAAACGCAGGCTCTTGATGCAATTTGTTACATACCGCAGTTGCAGTTAATTGACTCGCGACTTCACCGCATTAAGTTCTATGGCTTTTGTGCCAAGCTGTTTTGATATCGCAAATATTAAAATAGTAAAGCCAAAATCTAAATTGCTAACCAAAAGTTTAAAAGAGTATTTGTTTTTAAGACAATTTGTCCTAAAAAACACACTTCCAACACTCTCTAATTAGTTAGATTAAGGAATAGGAATCTCTAAAAAGCACGGTTTTTCAACAATTCACACTTCTATTCTATTAAAGGAGATTTCATTATGACAACTCAGAAAGCTCAATCTAAGATTAAATCATCTACTATTGCAATCACAATTCTTTCTGTTCTTTTAGCAGTTGCAGTTGCCGCTACAATCGTATTGGCAGCATTCTCTGCAAGCAAACAAGCTACAACAACAATTACTTTTGGTGGCGGTATCGCTATTAGTGTATCTGGTATTTATATCAATGGTGAAGCTGACAGTGCTTCAAACACTCAAGCAACAGGTTATGCTTGGGGTGTAAATGGTGACAAGACTGGTACTTTGAACAATGTTGCTACTGACGCTGTATGGGAAGCTATCTCAATTACAAACGAAGCTGAAGAAGCAATTTACTTAATTGCTAAAGCATCAATTACTGAACAAACAATCACACCTAAAACAGGTTGGGTTGCATTCGGTTCAAACGGCTGGTACCTTTACGGTACTAATGCTACAACTGCTACATCAGTAGCTGCTGATGCTGCTGCAGTGCCATTTGTTGATGCATACACAATTGCAGCAACAAACGACAACACTGGTAAATCATTTACAGGTACTTTTGATGTTTACGCTGTAAACGCTGCCGCTTCTGACGCTCTTGCTACATTGCAAACAAAAGCAGGCGTAGCTGCTTAATTAGCAGAATTTAAAAAATAGTAGAATTTTTAGATTAATAACGACACCCAATTTTGGGTGTTGTTTTTTGTATGGAGTTAAGTATCTTTAAATGTTGAGATTTCTCGGCTACGCTCGAAATGACAGTCCGTAAATATTTTTTCGCAAACTGATAATAAAATAGATTGCAATTTCCCATCTTCGCTCCTCATAATGACACGGGGGGGTAATTTTTTATTCGAAATATTTTTAAGTAAATATAAAAAACGACACCCCGCAGGGTGTCATTTTTTAATCTAAAATCTACTAAATTCTAAGTTCTTTTAATTAAGCAGTAAGAGCAGCTTTTGCAGCATCTGCACCTTCAGCTGCTGGAACTGCAGCAACTTTTGTAGTAATACCAGTAATAGTCAAACCACCAAGGTCGTTAGCTGTTTTGCCAGCTTCTGTTGCAATTGAAACGCTGTCATACATTACAATAGATTCCGCAGCAGCAGAGTTTGCAACTACACCATCAGCATAAGCTGTACCAGTACCGAGAGTAATTGTCAAAGTTGCTACTTTTGTAGAACCTGCATTGATATCATAAGTAAGAGTTGTACCACTTGCATTTACTTGACCCAAAGCAAAAGTTTCACCATTAATATCAGTACCACTTGCAGAAGGAGCGATAGAATAAGCAATAAATGCAGATTGGTTAGCTGTAGCTGTTACAGCACTGATTACTTCACCAGCAGCAAGCAAATTTGTTGCTGTTAAAGTGAATGAGTTGTCAGCTGCGGCACCATTTGACAATGTACCTGCGCCTTCTTCTTTAGTAATTGTAAGTGTAATACCATTTGCGAAGCTAATGGTTGTTGTTGCTGTTTTGCTTGCAGAGAATGCTGCCAATACAACTGTAGCGGCAACTGCAACTGCTAAAAGAACAGAAAGAATTGTGATTGCAATAGTAGATGATTTAATCTTAGATTGAGCTTTCTGAGTTGTCATAATGAAATCTCCTTTAATAGAAT
>JAFUJK010000025.1 GCA_017468205.1 Clostridia bacterium | reverse complement strand
CATTTCTTCGCACATAACTTCGTCAAAAGGCTCGCTCACATAGTCCTCAGAAATTTCATCAAACTTTTCGATTGCCTCCTCTTCGGTTTCCGCATAAACATATTCGGTAAAGATACCGCTAACTTTGAACTTTTTCATTTTTCTTATCCGTCCTTATTTTTATTTTTGGGGGGTGGGGTTGCCACCCCTATCCGCTTATTTTTTCTTTGGCGGTCTTTGTCTAATTAAGTCTAATTTGAAATGCTCGCCACCGCAATCAAACTCTACCAACTTACCGACTTTCGTTATGTTTACATTTTCAAACCCTTGCTCTATGAGAAAGGCTTTCAAACTTTCCACCAAACTATCTTTCACTTGGTCGGGTTTTCGTTCAACTTTCTTTCGTTCTTTCGTGGTTTCGGCTCTTGCTTGGTGTATAGTTGCCGTTATGCGGTTTTCTTTGGCTTTTTTGTCAAGTTCTTCCTGTTCTTCGTTCAACACTTTTCCGTTATCTTCGCACCATATCCAACAAGCGTCATCTTCGCTACACCCTAAACCTTTCATAAGTCTTTCGACTTCTTCTCTTGGGATTTTGACGAATTGATTTTCGTCAAGTTCATACTCAATATACTTTGTTGCCATTTGCTTATACCTACCTTTGATTTATTTTGTATATATATTATACCATATCTTCTTGCGGTTGTCAAGCATTTTTGACAACTTTTTTAAGATTTTTTTTAGGGGGTGGGGGTTTCCACCCCCTTATGCCTTATTCCGCTTTTACACGGAAGAAAGTTTTCTTTTTGTCGGTAAACTTTTCGACCCGACCGCCGTCAACAAGTTTCTTCAACATAGCCGATACCTTTTGGGTCGATACAACACCGCTTTCGTTCGCAAGCATATCCAAACCGCCTTTGGCAATCAATTCGCTTGCCTGTACCGCAACACCTGCTTTTTCAAGTGCCTTGAACACGACTTCTACCGCCTGTTCCATTTTTTCATTTGCTTTTGCGTTGCTGTTCGACTTTTTCTTATCCAACAACTCGATTTCGTGGTCGATAAACTCAACCAACATAGCGTTATCCGCTACAAGTGCTTTCAACATTTCAAACTTTTGCTTTTTCGTCATTTTTTCAACTGCCATAATTTTTTACCAATCCTTTAATTTATTTTTTATTTACGCAAGCCTTGTGAGCCGTACGCTCTCACTCAACCTTTGTATCTATATTATACCATATTTCGCTTTGTTTGTCAAGCGATTTTTACCACTTTTTCAAAACTTTTTTTATTTTTTTTGAAGATTTTTTAGTGGCGGTTGGTGGGTTTCCCAACCCTTATTGCTCTTATATTATACCATACTTTGAGCAATTTGTCAAGCGTTTTTTCAAACTTTTTTGAAAAATTTTTAATTTTTTTTGTAGCGGTTGGGGTTTGTTCCCCTTAACTACAAGACTATTATACCACTTTTGAAAGGCTTTGTCAAGCGGTTTTTGAAAAAAATTAAAAATTTTGGGAAAATATTTTTTTCAAAAAATACCTAAAAATGCTTGACAAAAATTTTGAAATGTGGTATAATGGTGAATTTCGGATCCGCACGCCCGCGTGCGGTCCGCAAAATTGAAAGTAGGGTTTCCCCTACCTTACAATAGCAATATCAATAATTTTCTTTAATGCGGTATGTGCCACAACGAATACACACTCGTGAGCTAATTGACTACAACTCGTCTGCATGGGACAAATATTACACCCATAATGACGGTAATCATCATAATCGTTGTAATCGTCCATAGAGGTTGCACTGTCCATATCTCGACAAAGTGTCAAAGCTTTATCAAGAGTTTCAAACTCGTCTTTGGTTAAAATCAGTTGTGGGCTGGTTTCAAATCTCATATTTTTAGTCCTCCGTATCTTCTACCCCATTTAAAATGGTGTTAAGCAAGTCGATTGCGGTTGGCAAAGCAAATTCGTGTAGATATCCGTCCACTTTTTGCTCATACATATCTTGTAGGGTTTCTTCGTCTGTGGCGGTAGCCCTATTTTCAAAATCCATAAGAATATCTTGTGCCTCTTTCAAGATTTCTCTTTCTTCGTCCGTGAGTTTAATGTTTACAGTTTTTACAATTTCATAATTTTTACCTACCTTTTTTATTTTTTATTTTTTTTGGGGGTAGGGTTTCTACCCCCATTTCCGCTTATTCACTTTTCAAGACAATTCGGCAAATCTGACCGCTTTCGTCTTTGTAGTTTCTTCGGCTCTTGTAAATAATTTCGTCAACTTGTTTGTTTCCGTCTTTATCCACTTGCTCAATCGTCAATACCTTATCAATATCTCTTTTAATAGATTGATAGGTTTTGTACTTTTTACCATATTCACAACCCAAATCCACACAATACCGCAAGATTTCACACTCAATTTCGCTATCTGCAAGAGCCGTATGTTCTTCTTGAAAATTGTTATCCCCTGCGACAAATTGAAAGAGTGTTTCTACGGTAGTGGAATAGTTTCCGCTTTCGGTAAACCGTTTTTCTCTTTCGCAAAAATCTTGAAAGGCTTTGGTAAAAGCAACCTTTTGGTGTACCAATCCACGAATATCCAAGATTTCGATATTGTCGAAAGGGTTATTACACTTAAACCAATCACAGTTCCATTCAAATACTTTTTCGTCAAATCCGCTATTATAAGCATAAGCAAACTTGATTTCGTATGCTTGAAAATCCCTAATCATTTGTTGGCATACATAGCCAAACTTATCCATAGTGATTTTCCGTCCTTTCATACGGCTTATATACAACTCTCGTTTGTCCGCATAATAGGCGGTGGTAAACAACATAGGGTTGTGCCATACTTGCTCTACTACAAACTCACGGCGAAGAACGATTTGGTCATTATCGGTATCAAAGATAACATAACCGATATTATAACAAAACGGCTTTTCCAAGTTCGTAGTTTCGGTGTCAAAAACTACAATGTTCATTTTATTTACTCCCTTGCGATAGTTTTCATATTTTCTGTAATCTGTCTAATTACCGCTAACCTTGATTACATTTATATTATATCACATTTAATTGCTTTTGTCAAGCGTTTTTGAGGATTTATTTCAAGATTTCCAAAATATTTTTTTTATAAATTACAACACCCATAGGATTTTTTTCGTCAATCTTGTATACATTGACTTCAATAATATTTCGGTCATGTTCAAGAAAAAAAGCAATACCTAATGCAATCGGTTCACGACCTCTAACTATAATGTTTTGTAGTTTGCGTTCATCAAGATAGGTTGCAGTAATTACATAGTCCATAATTTATCTCCTTAATTCATTTTCTATATTATACCACATTTGCGGGCGATTGTCAAGTGATTTTCGGGAAAATTTGAAAATTTTTTCAAAAATTTTTTTTGTGAGAAATTTTCACGAAATGTTAGTTTCTCACAAAAATCGGCTGGGTGCGACCGCACCCGAGCCGCAAAATTTTACCCTTTGAAAGACGCATCTTTCAAAGGGTTGCTATCATTGGGATAAAACTCATTCCACCCCAACCGCTTTTTATTCAATATTTTTAATGGTTTCGTCAAGTATTTCAACGATTTTATTGATTTTACAACCCATATAAACACAACGGTCGCAATAACTTTCTATTGGACAGATTGAACAATCTTTTTCGCGGTCAGTCAAATCGTTCAAATCTTGGAAAAACTGTTTAGTTTTTTCAAGAGCTTGTTTTTCTTCTTTAGTTGCTACAACGATTGTTTTTTTAATTTTCTTTTTTTCCATTTTTATTACCTCTTTATTATAATTCTTTTATTAAAAGTATTTTTCCTTGGCGGATATAGAAAGATTGGTAAATACTACATTCATTTCTTTTAAGAAAAAGTTTTACCCATTTTTCAAAAGAGATTTGTCCATTACCCAATAAACAATATTTATCCCAAGCCCACCATTTTTCTTCGCCCGTTGTAAAATAATCGTAAAGCCATTTATCTTTGGCTTTTTTATTTTTTAGTGGGATTTTTTCAGTTTGCCCATTTCTGCAAATTATAATTACATAACTTTTTTTCATATTACCACCTTTTAATGACAATCTTCTAATACCATTAAATCAAGAAAAGCGGAAAGATAATACCAACTGTCATTATAATTATCGAAATGTTCATACAGTTCATCTG
>JAFUJK010000024.1 GCA_017468205.1 Clostridia bacterium | reverse complement strand
ATCAAGGAACTTATCAACTAATAAATGCTTACAAGTTTTTAAAATGTTACTTAAAGTATTACGAATATAACATTGAGTCTTATTTTG
Source organism: Clostridia bacterium (assembly GCA_017468205.1). Lineage (GTDB taxonomy): Bacteria > Bacillota > Clostridia > Christensenellales > UBA1242 > UBA7867. The sequence continues at coordinate 9,512 of JAFUJK010000024.1, read as the reverse complement.
ATGTTGCCAACAATCGAATTGTTTTCAATTTCGTAAAAACAAACATCGAAATACCAATCAATTTAGCAGACTTTATATATGAATTGACTACAACATCAAATTCAACAAATAAAGCAGTTGCAACTATCAAATATGACACCGAAACGCCCGAAACGGACAGCAACGGCAATGTTATTTATACCAACATACAAGAAACCGACGAAAATGGAAATCTTGTTTACAATGACGACGGCACGCCTTCATATATTCCAAAATATAAGGCACGCCCAAGTACCATTGCTACCAAATATTATTACCGTGACAAAAACAATAACATAATTCAGAGTGATAGCGCAGGACAAATTGCCAATAGGATTTATCCCGTAAAAACTAAAATGTGTGAGGCGGAATATTTAGCCGACGCACAATTCGAGGCGGTTTATGAACTTGCCAACTCACGCTATGTTGATAACATCGTTATTGATAACAATTATGTTATTGACCCAATCGACTTTGCAATTTATCCATTATATACAAAGGTACACCTTTACTATGAAGGTAAATTGTATAAGACCTTGCCTATAACCGAAAAAACAAAAGTTTTAAACGGCGCGGGCGAAAATATAAAAATCAAACTCGGTTTTAAAAAAATACTTTTAACCGAGATACTAAAAAGTTAAGGAGGATAACAAGAAATGATTAGACCTGTCACATATCAAGGTGTATGTAACTTTAAATCAAACTTGTATGCTCTTGAAGTTAAATCTCGTTTTATCGACCAATCAAAAGCCGACGGTTATTATAAAGGTTATGGCGACGAACTTGCCGCAACGGTCATAAATAACTCAATTCAAGTTAGCACAGGTGCTTTTGTTATACAAGGTCGTATGAGTGTAATTGAAACAGCCGAAAGCGTTAATGTTACAATCGAAAACGGAAAAGAAGGTTATGTTTGTTTAAGAAGTGAAACATACCACCCTAGCGACGAAGAAAATTGCTCGTTAGTTGTCTATACAGCGAGTAGCCTAGGTAACATAGTTTTAACACAAGAGGATACTTATGTTAATGGTGCTGAAACCTCAAACAAGGTTTACGAGTTGCCGATTTATTCGTTTACTATGGAAAATGGTAACATAACAAACTTAACCAAGTTAATAAAACCAATCGCCGATTATGCAACCGTTAAGGCTTTGGCTGATAAAGCAGTTGCAACCGCACAAAATGCACTTAATATTGCTAATGGCGCAAGCGATGTTGCTAATGCAGCGTTGTCAAAATCAACAACTGCCGAAAGAAATTCAAGTACAGCGTTGTCAAAATCAACAACTGCCGAAAGTAATTCGCAAAACGCACTAAACAAGGCAACCGAGGCTTTGGAAATATCCAAAGACAAACAAGGTACAGTTGTTAGTGTTGGTGGAGTTGCACAAACCGATTTTGACGCCGATAGCAAGGTTGATAAAAAGCAAACAAATAAAAACTATAATATGGGAACGGACGCAAACGGAAATGTTGTCGCACAAAATTTTGTTGTTTTAGGTGGCGACTTAAAACTATCAAAAGAAGTTGATACATCTACGGGCGAAGTATCTTTTGTTATTGAATTTCCCGAGGAGGCTTAATCTATGAGTAGTTTAAAATTAAAACCTAGCGATAGACAAATACTTGACTTGGCAGAACAAACAACAAACAAGGTAAAAAATATAACCGATACTTATAATAGTTTAAATGACACAAATAAATATCCTACATTACAAGTCGTAATGGACGGATTAAGAGGTGTTGATAACTTTATAGAAAGGTATTTTGATAGTGAAACACAATTTTTAGATTGGGTTAAGAACTCTGCACCTATTGGCTCTTATGTTAAATTGGTGCAAATAAGCGGCACATTTTATACTTACATAATATCAAAAGCGACCTCTCAATATGGTGCTGTAATTAGGTTTGGATATGGTAGCGAACAGGTTGTTATAATTAGACTTATTGCGGGAAGTTGGGGCAGCGAGTTTAATTTAACAAATTAAAAAGGAGTAATATTATGACTAAATATTTTTTAAATGATATAGAAATAACCCCCGACCAAGCGCGTGAATTAGTGCCAATTTTAATAACCGAAGAAAAAGTTATTGTAAGAGAGTTGAACGATAAAGAAAAAAAAGAAAAATACGAAAGTCTTATTGTTAGTGAAATTCGTAAAAAGTACACTATCGACCAAGAGTTGGCAATATTAAGACAACGCGACACAAAGCCCGAAGAATTTGCAGAGTACAACACTTATGTTGAAAATTGTAAATTGAAGGTTAAAGAAACATTACAGTTGGAGGTAACAAATGAAACCAACAATTAAATTTAGTAGGAAAAATGGCGACTTCCACATCACTACAAACGGGGGGGGGTACACCTTAACGGTGTAGCCCTAACCGACGCAAATGGCGTGTTAGGAGCGTATCCTGTCGGCTCAATTTATTTGAGCGTAAACAATATAAGCCCTGCCTCATTATTCGGTGGCAGTTGGGAAAAAATCAAAGACAAATTTTTATTATCAAGTGGCGACACATATTCGCTTGGTGCTACGGGTGGCGAGGCTACACATACTTTAACAGTTGACGAAATGCCCGACCATAGTCACGGTATTACGGCAACAAAAAGTGTAACAAATTCGGAGGGTGGAAGATACCCCCTATTAAAACCATTTTATCCTGCGGGGGATTGGGAAAGAATTGATACCGACGGCACACAAGGTCGAGGTGGCGGACAAGCGCACAATAATATGCCTCCATACTTGGTAGTAAATGTTTGGAAACGAATAAGTTAAATTTGGTAGTGACATATATGTCGTTACCATTAAGGAGGACATTATGTCAAAAGTTAAATTTAAAGTTAAGGACGGCGTCCTTGATATAATTTTCGGGGGGGGGGGTCAAAGTAAACGGTAATCGTTTACTAGACATCGCCTACCCCGTAGGCACTTTATTTATAAGTAAAAATTCGACAAGCCCTTCGTCTATCCTAGGCGGAACTTGGGAGCAATTAAGTGCAGACGCTTATTTTAAAATCGTCACAAGCAACGGTGGAAGTCTTGGCGGTACAAGTAGCGAACACAAGATACCTGTTGATAGTATGCCGAGCCACGAACACATACAAAGAGCAGAAGGTGCGAACTATCAAGAATTTGAAGTATTTAGAGGTTATAGCGACGCACAAACAGGCGACTTGATTGGTAACTCACATAGAGCAAACGGCACACAAGCGGTTTATATCACTAATGGTAGTCAATATGTACATACTTGGAAAAATGGAAACGACCAACCTTATTACCCATATTACTACGGCGTATATGCTTGGATTAGAATAAGTTAAAAATTTTGGAGGAAATTATGAAAATTTACGACGAAACAAAATCAAAAATATTAGATAACCCCGACTTAACGAAAGGTTATTTAAAAGACGATACTATTGTTGTTAGGATTATACCTGCACAAGCAGAAGTGCAAGAGCAATCACACATCGAAGTTGTTAAGGAATATCCTAACGGCGGTAAAGATGTCAAAACGGTAATTGATGTACCATATCAACCTGCAATGCCTGAACGCGAAGAAACCGAGGATATAAAAGTTTATATTCCATATACCGACGAGGAATTATTGGAGCGTGAAAAGCAACAATTAAGGGCTTGGCGTGAAAAGTATTTTAATATTATTGATTGCGCCGTTTGGTATGATTGTTTGACCGACGAAGAAAAACAAGAAGTTAAAGATTTTAGATATGCCCTACTAGATATTACCGAAACAATGACAAAACCAACAATACCAAATTGCGTTATAGCACGCGATAAGGAGGCATAAAATGGCTAAATTAGAGATACAAAGAAAAGCCAACGGCTTTAATCTAAATACCGCGGGGGGGGTGCTAACGCTCAATAATGAGCCGATAGCGACCTTCCCTATTGGTACGATTTATCAATCAACAAACGCAACTTCGCCTGCCGAACTATACGGCGGAACTTGGGAGCAATTTGGTGCGGGTCAAGTGTTAGTTGGTGTTAATGCAAGCGATACCGATTTTAACCAAGTATTAAAAACGGGTGGCGAAAAAACACACACATTAACCGTTGACGAAATGCCTAGTCATAGCCATAGAACATCTTGGAGTGATAAAGGATTTTCAAGTGGATATATCTCTGGTGTGCCAAATGGATTTAGTTATACGGGAGATATAAGAGGAAATATAAACTCGTTAGAAACTTTTAATAATGGTGGCGGACAACCACACAACAACTTGCAACCATATATAACCGTTTATAGGTGGCGCAGAGTTGCATAAAAAAATAAACAAAGGAGGCTTTAATGGACTTAAAAAAAGACTTTGAGGAAATTAAACAAGAATTAGACAGCGAAAATAAAGCGGAAGTTGACGAACAGCAAAACGACGCTATGCAAGTACAAGAAACTTCAAACAATACGCCTGTTACTTTTGAGGACGCTAAAAATCAAGCGTTGGCGGAGTTTAAACCAAAATACGACCATACAAAATCAATGTACGAAAACGGCAAAGATATTGTAAGGACTATTGGATTAAACGAGGCTTTAAAAGACGACAAGTTTATTGGCGAAGTTGCAGAAGGTGCAAAAAAGGAAATTAAAACCGATATTGATACCGACCAAAAGGACGCTGACAAAAGAAACCAAAAATCTTTTTACGATAAGCATAAACCCGTTTTGAGTTTTGCGCGTATGAAAGAGCCTTGCGATTTGTCTTTAATGAAGTGGACTTATGCAATCGCTGTTATTCCTTACATATTATCATTGATTGTTGGCGAAATATTTAATCTTATTATTAGATGTTTTGAGGCAATTAACGATTTATTTAATGCCATTATAGGCATACCCGAATATTACATAAACAAAGAAACGGGCGAACTTGTGCTTGACGATAAGGGCAACCCTATCACAAAGACGGTAAAGGTAAACCTGTTGACGAAAATTATATTTTGGTTTTGCTTTGTTATGATATGCCTTGTGACCGTATTTGCGGTTGTACGAGGCTTAACAGGATTTGATATTGTACAAGCAATCAAAAACTTATTAAATGGTTAAACGCGTTTTTAACGCTTTAACATAGTGCCTGTTGAGAAATAGCCACAACAAAATTTTTAAAAGGAGGTTAAGGCTATGGACGAAAACAAAATTGTTATAGTTAGTGACGATAATAATGTTATCAATTTCGACGACATTACTATCAAACACGACACAATCGACCGTAACGAAGTTTGCGAAGTCGAAAATGCTATTGCAAAACTTGAAAGCGAAAATGCCGATTTTGAAAGCAAAATTGCTGCTAACAATGAGCAGATAAATGAACTTAAAGATAAATTGGCTTATGCTAAAAAAGTAATTGCCATTGCAGACGCACAAAAAGAAGTTGAAGTGCCTGTTGTTGACAATGCAGAAATCCAAACCGTTAATGTTGAGTACTAGGAGGATTACATCAATGACGAAGGTATGCACGCAAGAAGTTATCGATTGGGCGATTGAAAAAATCCAAAAATTTGATAACGAAAAAAAATTGTATAATTTATCTGCAATTATCCTATCAATACTCGATGTAGTGTGTGGAATAACGGCAATATTTTATGCAAGTATGCTTGTCACATCTGTTGTGGCGTCAATATTATGCGGTACTATATGGGGCGGTCGCTTTATTCAAATTGTAAAGACCGAGCGTCTTGCAAAGTCTTTAAAGGTTATGACTACTGCTAGCCTTACCTATATAGCCGTAAGAAAAAAAAGGAGCGAGTATATGCAAAATATTTTTAAAAACATTAAAAATAACCCACTTACAATTATATTTGCACCACTAGGTGGCGCAATAATGGCTTTCGTAACTTATACACTCGCTCAACTATATTTTATCAACTTACCACAATACTTATACATAATTTTTGCGGTTATTGCTGCAATAATTACAATAGTTGTAGTGGTTGTGCTTGGTTGGGATAAAACCAAGGCTGCAATTTTAAGAAATGCCAAAAAGAATTTAAGCGCCGAAGATTACGACAAGGTAGTTGAAATGGTTGGCACTTTGGAAAAGGCTGCGGCTGACGCAAAAGCAACGAAAGCACAAGCAGAGGCTGACGAGGCTCAAAAGTTGAAAAATGTTGAGCAAGCAAAACAAACTATTGCTGCGTATGAGGCAAGACAAGCCGACGAACAGGCTTTAAAGGCAGCATACGAACAAGCAAAACAATTTGTTGCGGAAAATGAAAAGCCAACTGATGTTGCTAACGAAACAACACAAGCCTAATATAAGTGGTTAAAATTATTAAAATAAAAAACACCGACATTGTATCGGTGTTTTTTTACTTGCCTACTCAAAAATATTTTTAACAATTTTTAAAAAACTTTTGAAAAAGTGTTGACATAGTCGTACGAGTATGGTATAATATAAATGTAAATAAATGAAGGAGGTAAAATGCTTATGGATAAAATACAAAAAGCCTTGCAAGATTTAAGCAAAGCAGTTGAAAGTAACCCAACAGTTGAACGAGTTAAAGTTACAATCACACTTAAAAAGCCAAAATCTAACAAGGCAAGCACCGATAACAAATAGTTATCGATAGGTCGAGAGGGCGAGCAAATCGCCCCTCATAAGACCTATTATATCATATTTTTATAAAAATGCAAGGGAGGTATAATAGATTTATGAAAAATAATATTTTTAAGCACGCACTTCAAATTAGAGAATTAGCCATTGTTTACGAAAATTTGGGCATAAATATTTATGATGTGTCGCCTACTCAAATTATTAAGGACGCAAAAGAGCGTTACGATGTGCTTTTAGATTGGGACGAGTACGACAGCGACGCAAGACGCACAGCGGGACAACTTACAAGGTTAAGGAACTTTTTAAATAAATGGGAAAAGGAGGTTAAAAATGGTAATTGTTAAGAACGATAAAAATTATGTTGTTAGCGAACTTCAAAATAAATGGAAAGTGTCAACAATCATTAACGGTATGCCTGTTGATTATGAAGTATCAAAAAATGATTGCGCCACTTTTGACGACCTAAAAGCCTATGTATTAAGTTGCGATATTTTTTAGGAGGTATTTATGGAAGAACGCAAAAAAACACCGCAAGAACGCTATGCGGCAAAAAACATACGACAATTTAAAATTGATTGTATGAAGTCAACCGAGCAAGATATAATTAACAAACTTGATAGCGTACCAAATAAAGCGGGCTATATTAAGGATTTAATCCGTGCAGATATTGAAAAAGACGGTTATTTTACAAGAATATATCCACTAGACGATAAAAAAGAAATCTGCAACGACAATAATTCTTGGTGTAAAACAAACCCCGCATTAGAAAACAAGAAAAAATAACAACAAATCCATAAGCAATAAAAAACACCGACATTGTATCGGTGTTTTTTATATTGAGTAACTATCTCATAATCACTATGCCAAACGAGCCATTAACAAATACATAATATACCGTACTTGTTAATGTGTTCGTATTTGACATCGTATGGCGGGACGAGGTATTTAAAATACGAACACCTTTGTCCTTGCCTGTTGGGGCGATTTCGCCTTTATTTTCTATGTTTTCGGCTATGTCGGCACTATCTATATAAGATACTTGCTCGCCCCCTTCGATGTTATAATATATAACAATTTTATCGTCGTATATATAAATACAATTAACAATGCCGTTAATAATTCGCTTTTGAAATTCAAAGTCTAACGGGTCGCCATTGCAAAATTGTTTAAGTTGTGCGACGATGTCTTTTTTATCTAATTTTGCATTGCTTAATGCTTTTAGTTTTAACAATTCATTTTTTAAGCCGTTTTGTAAAAACTCATAGTCTGCGATTTTTTGGTCTAATAGACGGCGGGTTGTGCTTGATGTTGCGTCTATCATTGCGTTGACGGCTTTTTCGATATTCTTATCAACTTCGCTTATACGATTTTCAAGCGACTTGATTTCGGCAAAACTGCTTGACTTCCTATATTCCTCAATCAAGCGACCTGCGATAAAGTCCATACGGGCGGGTTGTAACACATACAACATTGTTTGCTCGGTAACATACCACTCCAAAAATCCTTTTTTCTCGCTTGCCTTATTACAAGTGTGTTGTTTATATTTTTTAGAGCAATTATAATAATAAAATTTATTACCCGCTTTACCTTTGCCACTTGTACCAACCATAGGAGTACCACAATGCCCGCAGTATGCTTTGCCCGTAAGTAAATAATCAACAACGGCTTTATTCTTTGCAGGTGCGCGTTTATTTGCTTTTAATCGAACTTGTACTTTATCAAACAACTCTTGTGATATTAACGCAGGGTATGCGTTGCCACACTCGATTTTATCTTCGCCAAAATAATATTTACCCGTATATTTTGGATTTGACAATGTATGTTGGAAGTTGTTAATGTGGAACGGCTTGCCATTATAATTTTTTAAACCTTTGGCGTTGAGTTTGTTGACAATCTCTTTTTTAGATGTGCCGTTCGCATATTCTTCAAAAATAAATTTTACAATAGGCGCGGTGTTTTCGTCAATTTCAACCCTTGACTCATAATGATTGCCCACAGGTTGTTTATTGATTTTATAACCAAACGGACAATGCCCGCCAAGGAATAAACCTTTTTCGGCGCTTTGCTTTTGCCCACGCTTAACATTGGTTGATAAGTTTAAACTATAATATTCGTCGTTTGCCTCTAATATTGCCTCATAAAAGATACCTTCGTTTGTTGGCGATATTTGTTGTTTAGCAGAAAGTACGCGTATGCCTCTTTTACTTAAATCCTTTTTATAGATTGCACTATCATATCTATTACGAGCGAAACGGTCTAACTTCCAAACAACGATGTATTGGAATAAACCTTTTTTACTATCGGCAATCATACGCTGAAAATCCGAGCGTTTTTCGTCATATCTTCCGCTCAATGCTTTATCTTTGTAAATGCCAACGACATTAAAATTCATTGACTCACAATATGCTTGGCAATCGTCAACTTGACCTTCAATAGATTGCTCATTTTGTCCGTGTGAACTGAAACGCGCATAAATTACAGCGTTTTGCATAAGTCATACCTCCTTGTTATTTTGTTTAAAAGTTTGATTATTTTGTTACTTATTGCAGAAATTTTGCAATAATGACAATAATTTTGTTAAAATTGACGACTTTTTTGTTAAAAGTGTCAACTTTTTGCTTACTTCGGTAAAATGTTACCGACATTGAAGTCGGCAACTATAAACCTAATAGTTGTTTTTTCTTGGCGTCAAATTCTTCTTGTGTGATAATACCTTCGTCAAGTAATTGTTTTAATTGTTTGATTTGCTCAATGGCATTATTATCTTGTGATTGTGTGGTAGTTGTATTTTGAGTTTGTGTTGGGTTGCTTATCTTCTCATGTATATAATCGTTTATTTTTACCATATCGGGTAAAAACTTGTTGTGAAATGTAAATCGATTATCATTGTTAGTACCTGCAAACAATCCTCCGCCTTGCTTTTGCGT
>JAFUJK010000023.1 GCA_017468205.1 Clostridia bacterium | reverse complement strand
GTGGTTATATGCTAGCGACTCAACAAGAACAAAAGAAAGTTGCGCAAGGCAAGCAATAAACGAACTATCAAATCACGCCGAACTAATTTCAATTTGCGCAATCTTCGATATTACTGTTGACGACTATGTTAAAAGCATAGCAAACAAATTCTAATGTGAGGTAAAAACAAATGAAATGGATTAAAGAAGGAAAAAAACAAATCGCACAAGGCGAGGACGGCAAGTTTGTAATTGAAAAAGTACGCGGTTTATACAAAGCAACCTATATTGGCAATATAACCTTTGTTTTACCAAGGCACAAATCAATTAAGGTCGTTAAAGAGATGTGCGAAAACAATTATTATTGGGAGGAATAAAGTGTTGAATAAATTAAAAGTTATTGTTAGTGCGGTTTATTTAATCGCTTATGCAATTTGTTTAATTTGTGTGCCAACATCTGCAATAATGATTATTTGCAAATTGTGCAAAGCAACAAGTCTTGCGTGGATAAGTTGTTGTGTGCCAATAATCATAGCAATAGCATTATCGCCGATATTGTACATAGCCAAAACGATAATAGATAAATAGGAGTAAAAAAATGCCGAAACAATCTAAAAAACAAGATGTCGAAAAGAAGAAAACAAAAACAATCAAAAAAGACATCTTACCTAACGACAATGAAAAACCAAAGGAAAAGAAGAAAACGGGGTCGCCTAGTCAATACGCAAGTAAGGTAAAACCTTACTTGGAAGATATTGCCCGTTATACTAGGTGCGGAGTAACCGAAGGTCAATTATGCGAATTTTACAATGTTGGCAAGACTCAATGGGCGCAATACAAGAAGGATAACGCCGAACTAAACGAAACACTTTTTAAAGCAAAGCTAGAATTAAAGACCGATTTAATTAAAAAATCGTATGAAGTTGCGGTCGGTTATAACTATGAAGAAACAACAACGGTTGAGTACAAAGACAAGGAAGGAAATGTTAAAAACATAAAGACAACAACTTATAAACGCCACGCAAAAGCCGACGCAGGTATGTTGCAATTCTTATTGATTAACCGTTTCCCTGAAGAATTTGCACGCGACCCTCAAATGCTAGAATTGCGCAAAAAAGCATTGAAGTTGCAAGAACAAGGCAAAATACCACCAAACACGGAAGGTATATAAAATGGCACTTGACCCAATACACGCATTTTATTGTCGTAAGGATTATTTGGATTTGGCGTTGCAATGCAAGATTAAAAGTGGTGGTAAGTGTGCAAGGTGTGGCGAGATATTTGACATAGAAGAATTAAGACCACACCACATTATCGAATTAACACTTGATAATATCGACGATGTTAATATTACACTTAACCCCGACAATATCGAAGTGTTATGCCATAATTGCCACAATGCAGAACATAAACGATTTGGTAATGGTATTACGGAAAAAAAGGTTTATTTAGTTTATGGCGCACCTTTTAGTGGTAAAACAACCTATGTGCAAAGCGTGGCAACACGAAATGATATTGTTGTAGATTTAGACAAGATACATCGTGCGATTTGTATTTGTGGATTATATGACAAGCCCGACGCAACAAAGAAGTTAGCGTTTAGGATTAAGGATTTGTTAATGGACGAGATATATTCTGCAACACAATTTCGTAAATGGCAAAATGCTTACATTATCGGTACTTACCCTGAAAGGTACGACCGAGAAGAAATTGCAACAAAGTATGGTGCGGAACTTGTACACATATCAACAACCAAAGAAGATTGTATCAAGTCCGTATGTGAAAGCGTTAAACAAGTATCAATTCAACAAGCAATTATTGGTTGGATTGATAACTATTATCAAAGATACAGGGAGTAAACAAATGAATATTATAATTTTTATCGGGTTAATGCTTATTTGTGGACTATTTGGTGTGATTTTGTGGATAATTGGCAAAACTTCTTAATTTTAACTCCCCCCTATCTGCTAAAAAAATTTTGGAGCAACCAAGACT
>JAFUJK010000005.1 GCA_017468205.1 Clostridia bacterium | reverse complement strand
GCTTAATGCTGTACTTTCGCCATATATGTACCAGCCGTCAAAGGTATAACCTGCATATGCCACCGCACTAAAATGTATGGTTGTGTCGCTGTCGTTGTAGCCATTCATTCGTACTTCTCCGCCAGCCTCTGCCATACAGGCGATACCATCCATTACCCCATTTGTAAAAATTGCAGTAAATGTCGCATCACCACTTATTGTTATAGTTAAAGGATTTGCCGTGTAAGTATTACCACTTCCGTCTATCCAGTACATAAAACCACAACCACTTGCAGTTATTGCAATAAATGTCTGTTCCGAGCCATAATTGAATGTTCCGCCACCTGTTACACTCCCTAAATCACTGTTGTTAGTTTGAAGTGTTATTACATATGGATTTGGAGTCCAAACGGCATATAGGTTGTATGTTCCACCACTCGTGGTTGTGAGTGTTGAAACACTCGCGCCGTTGGAGTATGCTACTGCCCCAGTTGAACTTGTTGCCCAACCACTAAATGAATATCCCGTCCGATTGAAAGCATTTGTTGTTAAAGCACTTGCTGTGCCGTAAGTGTGCGTTGAGTTGGACATTGTACCCGAATCGCCATTTGCGTTGTATTTTACATAATATGTATTTCCCGTCCACTTTGCATATAAGGTTGTTGGTCCACCGCTTGACGGATAATTTGTTGCACTTGCACCTGTTGCGGTGTAATATTGAGTGCCACCGCCATTTGTGCTTGTGTAATAACCACCAAATGTGTAACCCGTGCGCGTTGGAATGGTGATGCTAGGCATTGCATTACCCAAAAAAGCATCAATTGTTGTTGTACCACCATTACCACCTTGTTGGTCTAAGGTTACAGTTGTAGCAACGTAGCTGGCTAGTGTTGAGAGCGAGATGTGAGCGGCTGGACGGACGCCGTAGCTATAGTTCACATAGCTGTTGATAGCGGAGCCCGTGGAGAGCACTCGCATCGCAGCGTTGCCATAGTTAGAGTAGCCGGAGCGCAGCCAGCAATAGTTGATAGTTGAACTTGTATATAAGGACGTTGCGAACGCTCTGTCTGTTGAGTTTAGTCCCCATTGTCCTGTATATGTTGTTGTATTGCTTGTATATGAACTAGTTGTGTTATTAAACACTTCACCAAAAGAAGGCAACCACATATAACTGCCATTACCTATTGTTGTAGACATATTGTCGAATTTTGATGTGTAATTACTATTAAAGTAATAAGTTGTATCGTTGCTTGTTCCACTTTTCAGTGTTTGATACCCTGCAACAGAAGGTGTTGCAAAGATTGATTTTAATGTACTGCTTGATTGGGTTACAAGTGGATAAAATGTATCGTCTATGTATTCTTGTATGGTTGATGTTGCATAAGTATCATACGATACAGTCACGGAACTTGCGTTCCAAGTGCTGGTCGTGTAGCATTTGGACAACCAAATGCTCAAATATCCACCACTCAAATATGTTGCCTGCCAGTATAGAGGGTCGCCACTCGTTCTATTTACATATCCCATTGGAAAGATTATTGTACTTCCGCTATTGTCACTTGTACGTCCTGCTATGTTGTGAGCGGTATACTTTGCTGTGTTACTTGGATTATTCCAATATCCCACCGCAGTTAACAACTCATTTGCCGCACTTGAATTTATTGTTCCATTGGTATTAAAAATATTCGTTGTTAATGTTGCACTTTCGGTTGTTGCATTTGGGTCATTTTTATTGATATGTCCAATTAAAAGATGGAATGTAGTTCCTAAAACTGCACAAAAAAACAAAACACCTATGATAATTGCACTCGCCAATTTAACTTTTTTTCGCATTTAAAATCTCCTATTTTTTGCTAAAAAACTGACTTCCCTATGCTTTTATTTAATATTTTGACTAATTTTTCGTAGTTTTATTACATTATACGACTAATTTTTCGTCATGTCAACTAAAATTTAGTCATTTATGATAAAATGCTTACATGATTAAAGATGTTTTAATAGATTTGAGAAATGAATCACATTACACACAGGACGATATGGCAACACTACTTCAAATGTCGCGCACGGGCTATGCAAGTTGGGAGCAAGGGCTGGCTGAACCAAAGTCTGCCGATTTAAAAAAATTATGCGTTATTTTTGATATATCTTCCGATGAATTACTTGAAATTTGCAACCCAGAGCAACGCGAAATGATAAGAAAGGAAATTCCTTTTAATAAATTGAAAAAAATGCGACGTCGCATAAATGTATAAAAATCACGGTTTTTAACTGTGGTTTCTTTTTTTCTGCCTTACTTCATTTTAGATAAAAATTATGACAAAAATTCGATAACAAAAAAATGATGCCATTTTATTTTACTTTTAATTCAAAAAAGTATATACTTGACATTAGGAGGTATAAAGAAATGACTACTTTTTACATTTTACTTGCTGTGGCTATTTGCGCATTTTTGGTATTCACTATTATGTGGTCGCGCGAACGTCCTTTACTTTCATTTATGCTAAAAGGCATCGCGACAATATCTGTAATCACGCTAGGCGTTTACACGGCAATCAATGTTGGACTAGGGACTATTGGAATTTTACTAATTGCTGGGCTTGCATTTTGTATGCTTGGTGATTTGGTGCTTGCCTTGCTTGAAATATTTGACGAAACAAAACGCGAAAACGTTATCAAATCTGGCGAAACCGCATTTGCGTTGGCACAAGTTGTATTCATTGCGTTACTTGCACTAATCGACACAATGACACTGTTTGGATTAATTGCTGGTGTGGTTATAGCAGGTGTTATTTATCTTGTAAGAAAACCAATGAAACTTGACTTTGGCACGACTACAATCCCTACACTTCTATATTCGGCGCTTCTTGGCGCAAATGTTGTAGGTTCGATTATTCTCTGCATTACTAGCGGATTTGCTATCTCGACAATTTTGCTTGCTCTTGGGTTCATTTTCTTCATTATTTCAGACCTAATTTTAAGCAAAATTTACTTTGGCGGAGTTCGCTCACCGATTGTACAAAAAATCAATCTTTTTGTATATTATGTTGCGATAACATTGATTGCATCTTGTTTTATCGCATTATAAGGAGTTAATATAATGGAAAAATATTTTATTGCTTATGGGACAAATATTAAAGCTGATGAATTAGCAAAAAGTTATCCTGGCGCAAAGATTTTGGGCTATGGGTTTTTGCACAACTATGCGTTAGAATTTGTAGGATATGACGAGCACGCTATTGCTACAGTAACGAAGAAAAAAGGTGTAATGACACCTGTTGCAGTATGGGAATTTCCAAAAGAATTGCGCAGTACGCTAACAAATTTTGAAGATTTTCCATATTTATACAAGCGCATAAAAGTTACGGCTTATGTAGGTGGCAAAACGAAGATGCGTGGAGAAATTTACGTAACAAAGCAAAATCTTCGTCACGGCACACCTTCAAAAGAATATTTAGAAGCGTTGCGTGAAGCATATCGCGAAGCAGGTTTTGACGAAAAAATGCTCGATGAGGCATTGAAGGAGCAACCAAAGGACTGATGAAATACATTCTTCCCGATTATGACAATTGTTGTGTAAATATTATGAATTCGGTAGCAAGGCATTTTGGGCTTGAAACATCACACAAGACTCTTCCTATTCTTGATTATGAATTAGCGAAAGATTATAAAAATGTTGTTGTAATTTTATTAGATGGATTAGGGCAAAACACCCTTGAAGAACGATTGCCAAAAAATTGCTTTTTACGTCAAAATTTAAAACAAATTTTGAGTGCAGTTTATCCGAGCAGTACGGTTCCTGCAACTGTTAGTTTTAAAACGGGTCTTACCCCTCTTGAACACGGCTGGTGGTCCCATTTCCTCTTTTTTAAGGGTATTGGTCAAACCATAAATGTGTATACAAACAACGAACAAAACAGTCGCAAAAAAGTAAATCTTGCCGATGTAGCGCATCGTGTTATGCCATATACAAACATACTTGACCGAGCAGTTGAGCAAGATACCACTCTTCACGCATACACATTATGCCCTGCCGAGGCACGTGATAACTTTGGAGTTTTCCAAGTAACATACAACAATTTTGTTGAAATGAGTGAATACATTTCAACTTTAACCTCACTTGAAGGACGCAGATTGATTTACGCATACCACAATCACCCAGATGACACAATGCATCACGCAGGCGTACGCTCGGACGAGGTGGATAAAATCCTGATTGACTTAAATTATCAACTTGAACATTTATGCACTTCGTGTCCCGACACTTTATTTATAATTTCTTCTGACCATGGTCAAACAGAACTGCACGAAACTCGCGATTTGACTAATTATCCTGAAATTTTAGACTGCTTAATTATGCTTCCAAACGGTTGCACGCGGTGTGCAAATTTCTATGTTAAAAAGGGTTTAGAGCGAAAATTTCAAAAACTAATTAAGCGTAATTTTGAAGATAAATTTATTCTATTTAGTCGCGAGCAAGTATATAAAAGCAACTTGCTTGGGACAGGCACAGCGCATCCTGAACTTGATAATCTTCTCGGGGATTTCATTCTCTGCGCGACAAGCGATTGTAATATTGTGTGTTCAAATCTTTATGGACATATTGGAATACAGCCTTTGGGAATTCACGGAGGACTTACGCTTGATGAAATGCGCGTTCCGTTAATTCTATATGGAAATAAGAAATGAAAAAAAGACCAAATGGTCTTTTTTTCATTTCTCAATAGCTCTTAAAAGTTCTTCTGCTGTATTTACACAATCTTTTTTATCGCCATATCCCCACGCAACTTGAATAAAACCTATACCATTTTCCTCGGCTGATTGTGCATCAAATTCAGTATCCCCAACAAACACAGTACGCTCTTTTTCAAGTCCGAATTTCTTAATTACATTTGCCACAATTTCAGTCTTTGCTGTAAAAGGAGTTGCAGGACAATCTCCTGCTATCTCGTCAAAATATTGCAACAAATCAAGATGCTCCAACTCTCGTTTTACAACTTCTAAAATTTGCAAGCTTGTTGTAAACAATTTATAACCTTTTTCTTTTAAAATAGGCAAAATTTCTTTAATTTGCTCGAATGTATTAATATTTTTTATCTGCATATTTTGAAAAGTATATCTATAAAAGACCATAGCATTTTGAGCATTTTCTCTACCAAAATATTTTGTAAATGTGTTTATCAACGGTGGCCCAATTAGCGTAATCATATTGATATTTTTAGTATCAACACCAAAGCGTTTGAACACTCTTTCAAGCACTTCTATTTGCAATTTTTTGCTATCTATTAAAGTTCCTTCTAAATCAAATAAAATATTCATAATTACATTACATCTTTATCAGTCAATCGTGAGAATAATGGTTCAATAGCACCAAAATCTTTACCACAATCAACAGAAATGTACTCCCATTTATTTCTCTCTATATGTAAAAATTCACGAATTTTTCCCGCCGCAAAAGGCATAAATGGCTCAAATAAATTACTTAAATTTGCAATAAGTTGAACGCACGTAAAAATAACATTATCAAATTCTGTTCTGTTTTCCTTAAACAACTTCCAAGGTTCTTTTGTGTCATAATACTTATTCCCCGCATCAACGAGTTCCATTACATTAGCCAAGGCATCTTTGAAATTATTTGACAAGATATTTTCTGCAACTTTTTCATAAGTATTTTGAATTTCTTGTTTAATTTCGACATCCATTTCGCCATTAGGCAAATAACCTTCTAGCCCTTTGAACTTCAAAGTTCTATTTACAAAGTTACCAAATTTATTGACAATTTCACCATTATGAACCGCGTGATAATCTGCAAAAGTAAAGTTGCTATCACGACGCTCTGGTCCATTTGCGATACAGAAATATCTCAAACTATCGGCATCAAATTTTTCAAGCATATCAAGCATAGGCCAGCCATTTCCTTTACTCTTGCTTATTTTTTCGCCATTAATATTTAAAAATTCCGAACTAACACAGTGCTCTGGCATAATATAACCATTTTGAGTTGCCATAAGAAGCGCTGGAAAAATAATTGTGTGGAAAACAATATTGTCTTTTCCGTGACACATATATACTAATTGCTGTTTTTCTTCATTTTTAATCCACCAGTCGCGCCAGTCAAGTCCGTGCTCCTCACAATAACGTTGGGTTGCAGTAACATATCCCCAAACCGCTTCTATCCAAACATAAATACGCTTATCATCAAATCCATCAAGTGGAACGCGAACCCCCCAATTTAAGTCGCGAGTAACAGCGCGGTCAAGCAACCCCTCATTCAAAAACTTTTCAGTTTCATTTACTGCATTTTTACGCCAAAAATCTTTGCAATTCTCAAAATGCTCACGCAAAGGTTTATCAAATTTAGAAAGCGCAAAATAAAGGTTTGTATTATCACGAACCTCGGTTTGACTGCCACAAATTCGGCACTTACCTTTGAGCAAGTCTTGGGCTTGAAAAACATAGTCACACGCACCGCACTGGTCGCCCTTACTTACTGCACCACATTTTGGACAAATCACTTCAACTTCGCGGTCGTAAACAAACTTGCCACATTTAGGGCAATAACTTGCGGGTTCTGTTTTTTCATAAATAAAGCCATTTTCTTTCAAGCGCAAAATCATTTCCTGTACTTTTTCGGCGTGATATGGAGTTGTAGTCATAGTGTACATATCGTAACTCATACCCATTTTTTTGAAAACTTCGACATACTGCTCGTGATAACGGTTCACAATCTCCTCGGGAGTTTTGTTTTCACGAATAGCGCGCTCCGTTGTTGGAGTGCCGTGACAATCCGTTCCGCTAACCATCAATACATTATCACCGCACGCTCTGTGAAATCTTGCGAGCACATCGCCCGCCATATATGCAGAAATATGCCCCAAGTGAATATCACTATTTGCATAAGTCCAAGCAATTCCAATTAAAACATTCTTTTTTTCAGCCATTTTTATCTCCTTTTTGGCTAATGATACCATAATTTTTTTAAAAACGCAAAGAAAATTTATTATCTAGCATTATGTATTGAAATACTTTGCTCGGTAACTGTTTCTTCTTGCATTTTGCCAACAATTTGATTATAAATTTCATCACCAAGTTGTTGCTTTTTGCCTTTTGAGGCATAAACCATTTGTTGCCACTTATTTTCAAATTCATTCGTACACCCAATATCCACGCAATACTGCTTTAAACTGTACAAAACATAGTCGTTTTGCTCAATCAAATCTTCCTTATCCTCTTGTGTAAGCCCAGTTAATTTTTTTTGAGCATCAACCAATTTTTTTATTTTTGAAATATTTTTTAGTCTAGTTTTTTCATCATTCATTGATAATGGTTTTACATTTACAATTTCACCATCATCAAAAATCATACCGCGGAAAATTGTTCCAGGCTTTAAGAGATGTCCTTTCTCTATGCTTTTTACATTTAATACAAAATCACGAGAAAAAGAGTCAAGAATCAAGATATGAACATAACTTTCTTCTTGGTCTTTAATTCGAGAAAGAACCATAAAATTATCCTCGCCAAACTGCCTATTCAAGAATGAATATTCGCTTATATTCTTAATATTAGCAAGACGATTTTTGAATCGTTGCATTTTTTCCCTATCACTTACTCCACGTTTTATGCAACTTTTTAAATATGATTTTGAATTTTTCTTGTATTCCGAAAAATCTGAAAAATTATCTGCATCAAGTTTTCGTGATTTAAAAAATGCATTTTCAATATAACCTATTCTTACACCATATGAAATACAAGATAAAGTGGAAGAAATAACATCTCCATATACACTTAAATCTTGATTATCTTTTAGCACCTGACAACGCACCATTTGTTCAATTGAATTTTGTACAAGCGAGTTATATTCAGTGCTATTAAATTCTAAATTATAATACAAATTATTCAACGCATCAGTGGCTAATGATTTCGCGCTGTAATCTATTGCATCAGATGAATCAATATCCAAAGCATCGGCAATCGCCAAATAAGCATCTATAAGATTTCCAATGTTAGCAATTTGCAACTGCTCGTATTGTTGATTATGTTTTTGAAATATTTTAGGCTCTTCACTATCAAACCATTCAAATGTTAAAAATGAGCCAATATTTACGTCTTCAATATTTATAGTATTCTTATCCAATTTATAAATTTTACGATCAGAAAGATTTACAACATTGGCAAGTTCTACACAATAATCCCCTGCTTCATTATACCCACAATCCACAACAAAACCATTATATGTATCATTGTAAAGAGTATCTAATATAGCATTTACAGCATTGTTAGAATTACCAAATTTCATCAAACAATCGCAAAAATCAGCTTCATTTTTTAAACGTTCTTTTGTTAAGTCAATTCCAAGCATTGAATTACTCCTTTTCGTGAAGTAAATTTAGATTATTATATCAAATCTGAACATTTCTGTCAATACTAGAACATTAAAAGCAAAAAAGCCTAATGGCTTTTTTATTCAAAATATTCAAATAATTTTTCCCATAATTTGCTTGCTGGTTTAATAGTTTTGAGTTGCTTCTTATTAGCCTCCATATACTCAACTACTAATTTTGCCATTTGCTCACGATAATTATCTGGAAGTGGTTTTACTCTTGGGGTTTTTTCTAATTGCGCCAAGATTGGCTCATTCGTACTAATAGCGAACTCTTTGCCATAAATTTCAACAAGATATTTTCCGCAAGCGGCAGCAAAAAACTCATAAGGAATCAAATCTTCAATAGTTTCATATTCCCCTATACTTGCTGGTGTAATTATTTTTTGCTGACTTTTTGCAAAAGCACCTTTCTCTAACGATTGTTTTAGTTCACTGACATTAGCACGCGCATCTAAATATACGTTTGGCAACTCGTTATTCAATGTTAACAACTGCGCTGTTCCAACGACTCCGTTTACACCTGATTTAACAAATACCAGAGGGCGCTGAATATGCTTTAACTGTGTCGCACCTGACCAATTTAAATATGATTTCATAAAGTTTAGATAAATTCTATCAGTCTCTGATGTAACCATAACTGGTGTACTTTCACGAAGCAAGTCCTCTGAAATCTGCATTCCAAGTGAGGTGCTTATAGGAGTTAGCGATGCTTTGCTAGCATTTGTCTTTGGATTTAAATCGCTTGACACCAAACTATGACCTTTACTGTCCTTATACACAATTTTAGTACGATTAAGTTGGTCAGTTGGTAACATATAACTACTGTGTGTTGAATAAATAAGTTGATTTGACTTTGAAAGTTCATCAAAGAAGCGAACCAAGTCTTGTTGAGCAAGCCCGTGAAGTGTTGCACCACTTTCATCAAGCAACATAATCGTATTTGTATAGAAAAGTTGGCTTTCCAAAGTGAATACAAGGAAGAAAGACAAGAACCATTGAATTCCTACACTACGTTCGTCAAGAGGCGCGCGCACCCCATCGCTATCCGTTACGAAAATTGTCAAATTACCGCCATCAAATGCAAACTCGAACTTATACTTTCCTTGTCGCCACCACTGATTAAATTCGCGAGAAAGTCGCTCCCCTGCACTCTTTAACAACTTTGCGTAGCGCTCCTTTGTAGATGCAAGTTTTTCAAATTGCTCTTTTGTCAACTTCACATTATTCTTTGTTGCATTTTCCAAAAGTGAACCATCGCACACCAACATTTCAGGAGTTATACCAATGTACATAAGCAACAACTTAACCGTACGACGCTTTGACTTACTTATAGTATTTACACCTGATTTATTAAATTTTGCAAGCATTTGCGGTAAATAAATATTACTGTCGAGGTTACCATAGTTGCTGTAATATATAAAGCCCGGCATAATCTTGATTATAAAATCGGATAGTCTTTTCTTTACGTTTTCTGGAATTTCAACTGGAAAATTTACCTTGTATTGTCCGTCAAGGCTACGCGAAACCTCAACCATATCAAATGAAGGCACTTCGGGGAATTTTTTAGAAATACTTTCTTTATCTAATTGGCGAAGTTTGAATCTCGCTGTTATAAAAGTAGGCATTTCTGTGCTGTCCATAATTTCAAAAAATCTATCTATTGGCAAATCGCTTCGCACGATTTTGTTGTCAGCACGAAATGCAGGTTTAAGTTTCCATAATGCTTTTAATAAATTACTTTTACCTGCCTCATTAACACCTGCTATTGCGGTTACGTCTTGGCAATCAATCCAGCCACTATCAATAAAAGACTTAAAATTTTGCACTCTAAACATTGTCAATTTCATATTGCGTAATCTCCATATTTTCTTATTGTTTTCTCATTTTTTCCAAAAGTAAACTCTTTGTGTCGTTTTTATTTTCGTCAGAAGAGAATTTACTTAACAACTGCCTAATGGGACCATTTGTATCTGTTTTAGGAAGTTTTTGATATATGTAATCGTCCCCTTTTCGTTTAGGTTTTACTATAAGAAGACGATATCTATTTTCTTTTTTCTCTATTTGTGGAGGTGTTTTCTTATCCTCCGTGATTAACTCAATTTCTTTCTTGGGTTCTTCTTTTTTAAGTTTTTTCTTTGTTTTTTCTTTCTTTACTTTTGGTTTTTGTGGTTGAGTATATTGTATGATTTCTTGTGCCACGGGAAGTAAAATTGGTTCGTTTGGTTTTGTTTCTTCTGTCTTTTCGCTCTTGATACCATCCTCGACTATGCTTTTTTCTGCCAAAAATAGCAGATTTGGAGCAGTCAAGAAAAGCGTTTTAGGTTCTATTTCTCCCTTACTCTCTTTTAGTCGCACATACGCCCAAAGTAAAATTAGCACAAGTAATGCAATTCCTGGGACTAGCACAAAAAGCAAAATTAACCAATCGGATAAAAGAAACTCAACAAGTCCACAAATCAGTGGCGAACTTGCCCCTACAATTCCCACGAACAAATATTTTGAAATTGTAGCATTTTTGCTTGAAGATGTCGAACTAACATCGATTGAATCGGCGGTAAGCATTGTAACTTTTCCAAAATTCCCCTCGTACAAAAGCCCCTCGCTTGCGTTTCCATAAACAACGAAGTCGCCAATCTTAACTTCGTCAAAATTAGAGTTAGAAACAATCACCTTAATGCCTCGCGGATAGTCCTGCGCACTTGAATTGTCAACAACGCGCATCACATTCATTCCAAAAACACTAATGCGATTATATTGAATTGAAGAATTATATTTTGAAAAAACGCAAAACATTCCAAAAACAAGAAGTATTAAAAAAGCAATTCCCAGCCCTAGAATAAAATTATAGGTGCTGTTTTGTCTAACATATTTCGTCATTATCGCCACCAAAATGTATTATCTATCTCATTTTTGCAGTATTTTGGCAAAGAAAAAAGCACTATATAGTGCTTTCAACTTAACCTGCAAAATTGGTAAATTTGCCGTCCTCAACCATTTGATTTAATACGTTGTAAAGCCCGTAGAAATTGGTAACGCCTGTATATGTGAAGTTAGTATTCTTTGACGAATTACTTGCATTGGTGTTAAGGTAAATTTTAGTATCCTTAACTGCGTTCTCGCTTGTTACAGCGAAGTGCGCCTCATAAAACTTTGTTTCAGAGAATGTCGCACTACCTGACTTATAAACGAAATTGCTTCCATCAGCATTAATCATAGTTTGCGCATCGTTCCAAATAAAAGCGATGGCAAAAGTTTCGTCTGTTGCGAGGCTACTATACGAACTTGTGCTTGCCGAATAGTGAGCCGCCATTCCGTTCCCAGCATAACCGCCAAAAATTGTGGCGATTACAGAAGGGCTACCTGCACTTGTGTATGCGTTCCAAATCAAATCGAAGTCAGTCTTTGTTGCTTCACTTTGGTCCAATTGATATTGAGTTGTACCAATCTTTACGTGAATTTGGTCTGGTTTGTTCTCATAGCGAACACCAGCACCTGCTGGAATTACAGCCAAAAGAATTGTGGTCAAAATCAACACACCGACTATTGAAAAGCAAACGATTGAAGCAATCATATTTCTCTTGCGTTTCGCGCGGGCTGATGAAGTAATTTTTTTAGTGTCGTTCATTTTAAATCCTCATAGATGTTTTTACTTGTTTTCTATATTAACACAAAAGCCAAAACTCGTCAACTCATTTTAAGCGGGTTTTTGAGTTTCGTCATTATCATTTTTTGATTCTGACTTATTTTCTTCTTTTGGTTCTGTGTTGGCGGTTTCCTGCTCTACCTCTTTTTGTGGTTTTTCTTGGGTAGTTTTAGGAGAAACCTCGCCTTTGTAAGCATTCATTACTGTACTTTCAAGGTCAATATTTACCTTTTGAGCCTCGGCAGCCTTTGCTGCTTTCTCCGCTTCTTTACGTTCTAATGCTTCCTTGTCTTTTTGCTTACGCACGCGCTCACGCTCGTCCATTTCTTCCATTACAACGTCAGCAGCCTTGCCCTCAATAAGAGCATCAACTTCTTGAGAGTAAATAGTTTCGCGAGCGAGCAATACTTTTGCCATTTCTTCAAGAATACTATCGTGTTGTTTCAACAATTCGATAGCGCGCTCCAAGCCCTCGTCCAATATAAGTTTAATTTCCTCGTCAATAAGGCGAGCAGTTGCATCACTAATATTTGAACGTTGTTGGAAATCACGTCCCAAGAACACTTCGCCCTCTTCGGCATAGCATACTGAACCCAATCTCTCACTCATACCATATTTAGCAACCATATCACGAGCAATATCTGTTGCCACTTGGATATCATTTGATGCACCTGTTGAGAAGTAACCAAACTTAATCTTCTCGGCGGCACGACCACCCATAAGGCTAATGATTTCTTCCATTAATTGTTCACGAGTATAGTATGGATATTCTTTTTCTGGAATGCGTGAAGTCATACCACCAGACATACCGCCCCCGATTCCGCGAGGCACGATTGTAACTTCTTGAACTTCGACCTTAACACTTTTCAATACACGCATCAAAATTGCGTGTCCAGCTTCGTGATAAGCAGTGCTTCTTCTATCCTCTTCGTCAACTTTTGCATTCTTTTTAGAAAGACCATATTGAGTTTTAAGCGTGCTTTCAAAAATATCTGTTTGAGTAATCAAACTACGGCCATCTCTTGCAGCCAAAATCGCTGCTTCGTTGAGGATATTTTCGATATCTGCACCAGTAGACCCTGGTAATCTGCGAGCAAGGCCTTCCCAGTCGATGTCGTCTGCAAAAGGCTTGTTTTTAGCGTAGAGTTTCAAGATTTTGATACGACCATTGAGGTCAGGTTTGTTTACAACAATACGTCTATCAAAACGTCCCGCACGTAAAAGTGCTGGGTCCAAAACGTCTGGGCGGTTTGTTGCAGCAATTACCACAATACCATCACTAGATTCAAAGCCGTCCATTTGCACAAGTAACTGGTTCAAGGTTTGTTCACGTTCGTCGTTTGTGTTTCCAAGACCAGCACCACGTTGTCTACCAACCGCGTCAATTTCGTCAATAAACACTAGACAAGGCATATTGCGCTTCGCTGTTTCAAACAAATCACGAACACGCGCAGCACCTACACCAACGTACATTTCAACAAAATCACTACCAGTAATACTAAAGAATGGCACTCCTGCCTCACCAGCGATAGCCTTTGCGAGCAATGTCTTACCTGTTCCTGGAGGGCCTACGAGCAAAACTCCCTTTGGAATGCGAGCCCCAAGTTCGGTAAATTTGCGAGGATTTTTCAAGAATTCCACGATTTCTTTCATTTCTTGCTTCTCTTCATCGCAACCAGCGACATCGCTAAAACGCACCTTCAAACCAGCTTCCATACGCGCTTTGTTCTTACCAAAGTCCATATTCTTGCCTGTCATTTTTGTTACACTCTTGTACACAAAGTATCCAAGAACGATAATCATAATTATATACAACCAAGGCAAAAGTTGCGAGAGAATTGACTCTTGAACGATGCCAGTGTCATAATAAATCTTTGCGTCTGGATGTGCAGTATTATAGTCGTCAATTGCAATTTGCATATTTTCCAACTGGAATGTATATGCTGCATTTAAATAAAAATCATATTGTTTAGGGAAGTTTTTAAGTTTATCCTCTGTTGAGGTTTCCGCATCACCAACAGTTATACCATAAACGGTTGTGCCGTAGAAGTATACACCAGCAACTTCACCACTTTCAATCATAGTGAAAAATTCTGACTGGTCAATTTCTTTCTTATTGTTTCCATTACCTGCAAAAGTAATGATAAGCACGATAGCTAAAAATACTACCAAGATAATAGGAAAAATAGGAAATTTCTTTGGACCAGTATCAATAGGTTTGTTATTTTCCAATCTATTCGCCTCCGCGTAATAATCTAGTATATTAACAATTATTAGTAATAATACTTGTCAAGTATATCATATTTAAAACAAAAAATAAAGCAATTTTAGGTAAATATTTTGTTTTAAATGGCTGAATTTTATCAAACGCACTAAATATATAGAAAAGAGGCGCATATTTGCGCCTCGTAAATAGTAACCAATTGCTTGTCTTGATTTCGGCAAGTGCGCCTACTTTAAAGCAAGCCAATCACGCGAGTATAAACAATAATCGCCCGTTGCCAATGGTTGTATTTGCCCTTTCGGACTGGATAATAATCCCTTCATCTCTCTTGATATAATTTACTTAAATTACATATCTCCTACATCTTGGCGATTAAACCAAAATGGAGTGAAGCGGCAGGACGGACGCCACACACGCACAAAACCCAGAAATAAAAAAAACGCGCCCGAGGAGAACCCCGAGCAACCAACCGACTACAAAGAGCCGGAGCGCAGCCAGCAAAGAACTCCCCCAAAAATACGGTGCCCCGATTTGACTATTACCCACGATAAAAGTTAAATGCACTTGACTTTTATCAAGTATATTGTATCACATAAAATTAAAAAGTAAACCAAAAAGGACACTAAAACGCAAAATTTACATTATTTTACAAAAAACGTCAAAAACCGCAAATAAATTATTTTTCAGTAATATGCATAGTGCTATGCGATAATTTTTACGCAGAGTTCCACTTAAAAAACGCAAAAAAGCGCATTTTGCGCTCTAAAAAATATTTTGCCAGTCAAATTTGACAATATCTTTAAATGTTTCAACTACTCGTTGCAAAGTATTACATTCTACTCGCGCGAGTTCAAAATCCTCATTCCCCAAATGGGAAACAACTAAATCCGCTTGTCTTCCGATTTGTTCAATATCTCTAAAATCAACAAATAAACAAATTATTGCTTCATTTTTGTCCCAAGTATCATTAATTTTTTGCGCTAGCATTCGACTTTGTTCCAAATTCTCTGCTTCCAACTCGACTTCAAGTGATTGGATATTAGTAAGCATATTATTCAGGGCATTATCTGTGTAAACCTGTTCCCAAATAACAAGTCCCGCAAGAACTCCGACTAGCACAAAAATTGCAATTAATTTTTTAGTTACCATCACCAACTCCCCTTGAAATCAACTTGAAGATTTTTAGTTTCGCCGTTAAACATCTGAATGTAAACTTCTCCATTCACATCAATTGTGAGTAACAAAACATCATCAATATTTTCAATTCCCGCTTTTGAAAGAATATCTAAAACAAATCGTGGTTCTATTTTCGCAGTTTCAAGATTTCCTCCAACCATTTTCCCCGCTGTTATCAACATTAAAGGCAAAGTTGTTTCAGGTAATTCCAATTTTAAATCCTCATTAGTTACGTTTGCGCTTGATTTTTTAGGAATTACACTAATAGAGCCATTTGTTTCTACAATAGCGTACAACACGTCCTCAATACTAAAATAGTCGCAACTTCTAATTCCCTCCATTAGGTCATCTATGGACATATTGAGTTCTTTGAGCGCGTCAAACTGCACACCATTTGGTGTTACAACTAGAACGGGTTTACCGTTAATAACTTTGCGCATTACAATACTTTTTCGAGAAAGTAATGACACCACAAAATGCAAAATAACTAGCGCAGTAAGCGGTATTAGACTGTAAAGAATCGGCATACTTGTTTGGCTCATCGGAAGCGTGGCAATATCGGCAATTAGGAAAGTTATCACCAACTCAAAAGGTTGCATTTCCCCCAGTTGGCGTTTTCCCATAATACGCAGATAAAACAAAACAATAAGATATACGATAAAAACTCTAAATAAAATAATAACCATATCGCTATTTTGCTAATATGGCTATTAATTATGCATATTTAATGTAAATTTTTGTAAAATTACGCTTTTTTTGTTCGTTTTGGTTTTAATTTTACTACAACAGACGTCAAATCAATCAATTTAAATAGCCAACACAACAAAGCAAAACTTCCGCAACTAAAACAAGCAACTAATGCTATTGTTAAAAAGTCTGGAAAAACAAATGATAGGAGTGGATATGCAAATTTTCCAAGCAACGCACAAGGAATCGTGAAAGCTAGCATCATTAATGTGGGTTTTACCAGTCCAAATTTGAGTTTTGTGTGGCGTTTGAGCATAACGAGGTTCAAAATAGTAGTTATCGTCATACAAGCCCCGAAGCCCCAAATAAGCGCATCTACACCCATAAGTCCGCTAAAACCTGCAACTATACCAAGCAAAAGCACACCGCCTAAAATATTATTTAGAAAACTCTTTACTTCTAAATTATAAGCATTTAGTACACTGCTCGTTATATTACTCAATCCCAACGGCAACATAACCCACGCAGCGCGAGCAAGATAGATTCCACTGCTGGCATTATCATATAAAAATAGACCTATTTGCTCCCCTGCTCCAATATAAAACGGAACGACCATAGCAGATATAAATACAGCGAAAAGCAGGCTCGTCTTAATTCTATTTGCAATCGTATCGTTTTCATTTTTTGCAATTGCGGTGCTTAATTCAGGGATAAGCGTAAAAGACAATGCACCGACCACAGTTGAAGGCAAAAATAGCAGAGGAAAAGTCATTCCCATTGCCATTCCATAACTCTCCATTGCCTGCTCACTTGAATAGCCCGCAAGCACAAGCATTGCAGGAAATAAGACCGCAATAACTGGTTGAATGAGGCTACTTGCAGTCCTTACACCTGTAACGGGAACCGCTGAACTTAAAACTGGCTTGAAGTATCCTTTTGGGCTAGATAATTTTTTGCCATTTTTAACATAAACAATAACAACAAGCGTTGCGCTTAATATGCACGCAATCGACATAGACCACCCAGCAAGACTTGCGCCGTCCAATCCAACAAAAAGAAAATTTGCCATAATTACAAAAGCGATAATTCTGATTATTTGTTCAGCAAATTCCGTCCAGCACACACTAAAATAATTTCTCGACCCCCAAAGCGAACCACGAAATGCAGAATACACTGCACTAGCAATAACAGCAGGCAATAGAGTAATTAAAATATACATACATCGCTCGTCAGCAAATAATCCACCTATTAAATTTTGAAAAATCAAAATAACAGCGCATAAAACTAGCGCAACAATAAGCCCTATTATAAGCGCAGAGGTCGTAACGGCATTTTCTGCTCGTGTATTGTTGCTAACACGATATGATGCGGTTAATTTTGATATTGCAAGAGGAATTCCGCTTGATACCAACACAACAAGCACCATAAAGACAGAAAAGGCAACCTGATAGACTCCAAGGAGTTCCGCTCCTAACTCGCGAGAAAGGTAAATGCGAAAAATAAAGCCAAAAAATCGAGTAAGCACCGAAAACCCCGCTACGAGCACAACAGCGCGAAATAGTGATTTCCCCAAATCAATCCTCCTTTTTGTCAATTACTAATTGCATTCCCACGAAAACTTTACGAGAACGCAAGTTATTCATTTTCATAATTTCTTCAGTTGAAATATGATACTGCTCGGCAATGTCTTCCAGACTTTGCAAAGGGGCAACGGTTATTCGCGTTTTACCCAATCCCGCAAGATAAAGCACGCAACCTTCATAAACAGACGAAAAAAGCGGATTAGTCCGCAAAATTTCAGTTGTAGACAGTCCAAATTGCGCACCAATACTTTCAAGCGTATCGCCCGCTTTACACACATAAAGCAAGTCTTGTCGCTTGTGTTTTCCCAAAATTTCAATCATATAATATTTTATTAATGTTTTTAAAGTAATATGATTTAATTTATAAAACAAAAAACCTCTCTATTTTAGAGAGATTTTTGCATATCAGGTGGTTTTTGATATTAACTTACTTTGAGAATATTTTTTGTTCTTCTCTTTTTGTGGAATTTAAGTCCATAAAGTGTTGCCAAACCTGCAAGAATTACAACCGCACCAACTGTAACGATTGAAATCCCAGCAACTTGCTTAACAATAGCAAGTTTCATATTATCCGCTTCAACACTTAACACGATTTTGCCGTCAACCACTTTATATGGAAGCAATTTTGCTTCACCCTTATCATTGTAGACATAAACACTTACGTTTGTATAATCGTCAGTTACATAATCAAGTTCAACTTTGATTGTTGCATCACTAGATTGGTTGTAAATTATTTCATAAGTTTGGTCAACGCGCTTGTCGGTTACAGCGCTTTGCGCATTTTTGTTGTCTTCGGTCTTGTTGATAACAAGATTTACATCATTACTATCTACATCACCATCAACAAATTCAACATTTCCGCCTTCAGTTGAGTTTGTTGGTTTTTCAAGGATTGTAAGAATTCCGCGAATTTCGTTGTAGTTTTCATCAGCAAATACAATGCTATATGCGTGAGTTCCGACATTCGAAGCAGTTGATGCATCATCAAATTTAATCATATATTCAAGTTCTGATTCAATTTCAGGCATTTGGATACTGCCATTCTCAACGAATATATCACGTAAGATTGAAACACTAGTATCGGCTTTCTTAATTACTACTTTTACAGTTACATTTGCGCCATAGTGGTTTTTGTCGCCGTCAAATGTATAAGTAATGAAGTAAGTACCCGCATTCTTAACGTTCTCAACAGGAGCGCCGAGTTCGTCCTTGATGCTTACAGAATACTCACCAGTAACGCTTAAAGTAGCACTTGGGAGTTTTTCTTCGCCATCGTAAAGATATTCGGCACCTTCTGCTGTAATCTTACTGGTTGCTTTATCAATAATTAAAGTACCCTTTATAACTTCAACAACATAATTTGGATTAGTAATAGTTGCAGAAACTTCATAATTTCCTGCATCGTTGCATTCGCTATTTTCGCGCACAACGCTTACACCTAAATCATCGCCAGCAAGAACCCCACCAACTTCATAGCAAAGTTCAGGTTGTTCTTCGCCATAAACTTGCATATATTCACCGAATACAACGTATGCTGTACGTGGTGAAATTGTAAAGCAAGCATCATCGAGGCTGAAAGTAAGTGTGTAATTAACACTTGTAACGTTGCCATTTAAAATGGCATATTCTCCAACATTCTCGCCCGCTTCGCGAACTAAATTACCTGTGATTTCACCAGCCTCAACACTTACTGGCTCGTCATTTAAATTAAATGTCAAGTAAGTAAGCACTGGGTCGCTCTTACCATAAGTTTTTGATGCACTTACACCTTTAATCACAAGACTTGCAGGAGTTATTTCAAATTTTGCTGTTCTAAACTCAAAAGCATAGTTATTGCTTGCAAGAGTTCCAACTAAAATTGTGTATTCTCCAACATTCTCGCCCGCTTCACGCACAAGTGCGCCAGTAAATTCGTTCAAACTAATGTTGAGTGGTTCACCTGCTTGGTTTAGTGTTGCAAAAGTGAATGATGGGTCGTTTTCACCATATGTTTTAGTTTCGGCAATCGCTTCAACAATAATAGATTTTTTCGTGATTACGATATAGTTAGGAATGTAAACAATTTCATAGTTCACTGCATCGCCAGTTCTAACCATCTCAATCTCGTATTTTCCAACATTGCCAGACTGTTCGCAAACAAGCGTAATGCCCAAGTCGTCAATAACATTTCCGCTAACAATGATTGGCTCAAATTCTGTTGGGATTGTGTCGCCATATTGATATGTTCCGCTTGGCGCGCGAACTACAATTTTGCTTGCAGTAATTCTGAAATTCTTTTCATAGCAAGTTACATCATAGTTTTCATTTGTGTAGCCTTGCAAAGAAATTGCATAGTTTCCTGCATTCTCACCAGCAACACGTGTAATCACCTCTCCCAAAACATCGCCATCAAGAAGTCCACTAATTGTATATGCAAATTTACTTGGGTCTGTTTCACCATATACTTTTGTTTGTCCAGATGCAATTTCAATTAAAGCATCACGTTTTGTAACGTTATAAGTTGCATTCGTATAAGTAATTTCATAGTTTGTTAATTCAGCGCGCTCAATAATTTTTATCACATACTCACCAAACTCCAAACGCTCGCCTTCGTCCAATGCATTGATTTCTTCACAAACAAGAGTAAATTCAAAGTTTTCTTCGCCAACAAAGCCAGTTGCTACATAGTCCAACTCGCAAAGTTCAGCGCCATATACGCTAGATTTTGAGTTCGCAACTACACGCAAAGTTGCAGGAGTGATTGAAAGAAGCCCTGTTGTTTCACCTTCATAGTTTGAATCATCAACAATTTTAATTGTGAGTGAATATTCACCTACATTCAATGGTGTAGCAACATTTCCTTCTAAATCAAAGTATGCAACCTCTACAACATAGTCTTCGCTAATATACGTTGAACCAAATTCATAAATTGAGCCATTATATGTTAGAGATTTCTCAAATGACTGCAAACTAACCTTTTGTTTTACCACTTCAAAATCACGCAAATAAATTTCGCTGTTTGAAGATTTGATATAAGTTAAATCCTCTGTTGCTGTAATTTTGAAAGTATATGCGCCAACATCAAGATTAATCACACCTGCCAAAACATTTTCATTTGAATATGTCGCAATTGATTCGCCAGCCTTTATAATTTCAAGAGTGTAAGCAAAATCAACGTCCGCTGAATAGTTAAGAGTAATTCCGTCTTTTGAATAAGTATATTCAGCCACATTTAAAAATGCATTAACTTCTTTCATAATGCTAATTTCCACAGCACCACTACCAGTAAAGTTCTCGTTTGTTTCGTCAATCGCATAGTTTACTGTATAATGCCCTTTATCTGTATATGTGCCTTCAAATACAATAGCACTAACTGGACAAGTTGTTCCATCAAGTGTAGTGATAGTTATTGGTTCGCCTGTGTAATTATAGTTCTTTTGAACAACAACATTAGCAACCTGTCTATACAAGATTTCGATTGTTTTGTCAGCGTCAAGTGTCGTGAAGAAAGAATATCCGTTTGTTTCATCACCAGTAAGTTCGGTTGTTGCAAGTTCGCCATTAATCATAACTTTTTGGAACTTAAAAGTTTTGCCATCTGCCTCAACTATTGTCGCAATTTGTCGACTTATTTCAAGTCCCGGGTTAGTGATTTCAGCGATACTTTCACCATAATTTATTCTTTTTTCACCGCGCAATGTTGTTGAAAGACTATATTTAAAGTATGCAACTTCAAGCGTGTAGTCAAGAGTTTGGGCATTTCCCGCCTCATCGACAGCATAAACCTTTATTTCAAAAGCCTTTGTGTTGCTATCAAGTTGTTCTTGTGAAAGTGGAATTAATACTTCACCATTTGTTAGTGCTTGTCGTGAAGCATTATCCCCCACACTTGGGTCTGAGCCGTCCGTTGTGTAGAAATAACTTTCTGATGAAGCACCAATCGCGCCATTTACCGCAGGAGTGTTGAGTGCAGAAGTAAACACCGCATAAGGTGCGTTATCACGATATACAAAAGTTAATTCAGGCGCAGAAAGTTGCACATTTGGCTTATTGCCATCAATGTAACTTGTTGTATATGAGGTTTCTGCAACATTGCCAACGTTGTCATATGCTCTAATTGTATATCTCTCGTTGTTCTTTGTTGTTGTGAAAGACACATTTGCAGTTTTTGTATTGCTTGATTTACTAACCGAAGAAGATACTACAGCACCAGCACTATCAAACACTTCAACACGGTCTACACCTGCGTGACTATCCGAAACAGTGAACGATATTGATTTGCTTGCCGTCCAACTTTCTGCATTTGATACACCAATAGCACTAAAAGAAGGCTTTGTAATATCCGAAGAAGACAAAGTTATTGATGGTGTGTAGAAATAGGCTTCAATATTTTTTGAGAAGTTGTAGGCAGTACACCAACCAGAGAAAATAAAGTAATACGTGTTTGTTGTTACTTTGTAACTAGATGCACTTATACTATTTTGATTTGAATCGTTTTTAATATTACCAGTATTATATAACTCTGATTCACCTGCAAGAAATTTTACAAAAAGTGTAGTACAACCATTACCTTTGTAACTTGCACTTGGTTTAATGGTCAAGTAACCGTTGCTACCTGCATTTTTCAAAGCATCAGAAAGAGTAATTGTACTTGTTAGAGTGGTTTTTGCCGCTCCCTCACTACTAATAGCAGCAGTCTGTCGATACAAGTGAAAGTATGTTTCACTATTTTTATCATCAGCCTTGTTTACAAAAACTCCTTCGTCTTGATATCTAAAATAACTTAAAATATTGCTACCATTGCCATACAAGTTATAATTCAAAACTTTTTGTGAGCCACTTGTTGACAACTGACTGCTTTCAAGATTGATTGCAATAGATTGAGCCGTATCCGTATCAGCCTTTACCTTTCCAAATCCAACAAAGTGGAAAGAGAGTAATAGAATCATTACTCCGAAAATTATTAAATATCCACTTTGTAAAATTTTATTTTTACTCATTTTTTAACCTCTATTGAGATAAATTTTATTCATAACTCGACTTGTTGATAAGGTAGTCGTTTACGCCACCTATGTTATATGTTTCTGTTGTCGTAGCCGTTGTGTCCGCAACTGCTATACCAGCGTCAACCTCATAGTTTTCTACTAAATCTAATTTAGAAAGATTATAATAACCTACTGTGTTGTTGTCAACTTTCTTTTCATTATAAACAAGTGTATAAGTAGCATTCATACTTTTATAAGTAATTTTATCCATACCTGAAAGATTTTCCATTTGTTTTCTGTAATTTCCCATCAAAGTATCGGTTGGATTATTAAATGAAAGTTTAAGTGTTATGTTATTACCAGAACGACTTAAGGTTGCACCACTAAAATCGGACCTTTGATAGTTGTATATATACAAATCTGTTGGGTCTGAACCAAAAGTTCCTTTGAAGCTGCTTAGACTAGCATTGCTCCAAGAAGCAACACTATAATCTTTAACTGTTGCATCTGAATTGATATTACTGCTACTAGTTATTTTCTTATAATTAACTGTTGAGCCCTGTTTTGAATCATAATATGCAGTCAAAGCTACACAGGTATCCTGCATTTTAGTACCATAGTTCTTATTCTCTGATACGTACTTACCTGTACTATCTTTCTTTCGATAACTATTAACCGTTTGAGGTACATTACCTACCACAGGAGCATCAGCATTTACCGAGCCTTTAGTTTCATTATAATACGATGTTGCATCGCGAATAGCTTGATAACCGCTTTGGAAGAGCCAATAAGCATAGTCCTGATTTGAAATTGATATATTAAGTGTTCCAGTTGTTTCGCCAGCGGCTTGCGTACTTGTTATTCCTGTATAACTTGTATCACTTCCGCCAGTAACTTTAACACTCAATCCCGCATTAACTATAACATTTCCGATTAGATTTGTCAAATTATACGAACCATCTGATGCTGTATAAGTTGTAGCAAGGGTTTTATTTTTCTCGTCCTTTGCTTCAACAAGCATCCCCGCAACACCAATTCCGCCAGCAGTGGCAACTTTACCATTAAGGGTATAAACTTTTGCAAATAGAGTTGAAAAACTATTATTTGCGGAAGAATAGAATGAGCCTTGTTCTGGTGTAAATCTATATTCGTCGCGAGTCAATTTCCAAGTACCCTTACCCACAACATTTTGTAATGTTATTTGAGAAATCTCTTCTGTATAAGTAACTGAACGAGTGCCAGCGTCGCTTTCATCGCTCCATACAATTTTAATATTGTTAAGTTTTGCCGATGTGCTTGCGCCACTAATATTTATTTGAACATCATACGTGAGAACTATATCACCCGTTGTAGGAGCAGACACGCTGATGCTTCCATCATTATAACCTGATGCACTTGCGATAATCGTATGTGTTCCAGTAAGACCACGAACCGTAAATGTGTTTGCCTCATCTTCTGTATGAATTGTTTGAGCATCAGCGCACTTAACTTCAACGCCATCAAGTTCAATAGAACCGCTTGAAACTTTCACTGTTACGAAATATGTTGCAGTAATCTCAACGTTTGTTGCACCAGCAAACTCAACCATTGCCCTACTGAATTCGTAGCCTGCTTTTTCAAACTGCAACACGCCATTTGTTGACAATCCAGTAATTTCAAAATGACCTTGCGCATTTGTTCTATATTCTTTACCATTCAACTTTACAACCACATCTGCCAATGGGCTTGCAGTTGTTTCCATAAGCACAGAACCAGTAACATTAAATATAGCAGAAATTTGCGCGTTATTTGATGGACCTGCAATTATAACAGGGGCGAATTCATACCCTGCCAACTCGAACACTAGTGAACCAAATTCGCTAAGGTTGTTAAACGCATATTTACCGCCATTTGCTGTTGTCGTTGTTTCAATAACTTGGCTTTCTTTATTCAGCAACTTAACAGTTACACCGTCCTTAATCTCGCCAGCCACACGAACAACACCACTTAGGTTAAATGTACCGCTAATAGTTACATTTGAGCCATAAGTTGCGATTGCCGTGTTAAATGTATAACCTGCTGAACTTGCCGAGATAGTATCACCTGCAACAACGCCATTTAATATAAATTCACCGTTTTCGTTGGTTGTTGCTGATACAATACCATTTGTAACACTGATATTAGCCAACACTTCATTGCCCGTCTTAACAACACCGCTTACAGCGAATGAAGCCGTTACTGACAAATTAACTGGTTGAGTTACCGAACTTGCACCACTAAACTCATATCCCTCTTTTGCAAAGGTAATTGGCAATGTGCCTTTAAGTCCTGCGATTACAAAGTATCCACTTGCGTCAGTACTTTGTGTTGTAGCCTCATCGCCCTCACCGATAGTTACCAAAACGCCCTCAATGGCTGTTGTTCCGCTCATAATCGTACCACTTACTGAATATGTCGCTGTGAAATTAAATTCTTGCTCGTTATTTTCGAAAGCGATTGGGTAACTTTCCGCAAAAGCATATCCGTCTTTTGAAGCAGTCAATGTTTGCTCACCCATAATAAAGTCAAATTCATATTTTCCATCATTACGAGTATAAGCACTATAATCGCCTGCAACAACCTTTACGCCAGCAATACCGACACCATTACAATAGACATAACCAGAAACAGCATAACCATTAGCACTAAAATTGTAGTTATCTCCCCCCTTTGTAACACTATAACTTGTTGGATATAGACTTGAACTTGAAACAACTGCAAGAGTGTAGCCACCACTGAGGTTTTCAAATGCATACTTACCATCCGCACCTACTACATACTTTTGTTCAGTTTCACCCTTAAATAAACTTACTTCCAAGCCTTCAACACTTTCATTGTTTGAAGATAGAGTACCACTTATAGAATAGGTTGCGTTGAAATTTTCGGTTGCTTGTGAACTTACCACAACACTTTCAAATGTCAAACCGTCCGCTACTGCAATTATTGTGTGTGTATCTTTCAAGTTTACGCTATACGCACCTGAACTATTTGTTGTTGTCAATACAACAGGATTATCACTATCAGTAACATCAACAATTTCTGCTTCAACACTTAATTCACCATTGGATACAATACCAGTGATAGTGTAATCAAGGTCAAACACCAAAGTAGTGTTGTTTTTATCTGCGCGTAAAGTTGCAGAATTATAGCCTGTTGCACTAACTACGACGTCAACTGGTTGATAGATTTGTGTTGGAAGCACGAACGCACCATTTTCATCTAAATCATAGTCTACGCCATTAATATTAACTTTTGCACCAACATTAGTTCCCAAAATTGCAGTACCACTAGTAGCTGTAAGTGAAATACCAAAGTACTTATTTAAAGAAATTGTTTGCTCGTTGTTTTCTCTCGAAATTGTAACACTTCCGCTTGTGTAACCATTCATAGTTACACTTGCATCAAAGCCTTGAAGAATTTGAGAATATACCACTTCGCCTTCGTCATTTGTAGTTAAAATATCATTTCCAACACTTACACTAGCCCCAGCCAAAGGCTCGCCATCACAAAGAACTTTAATTTTCGCATTAAAATAAGGAGTTGCAAAAATATTCATTTGCAAAGTATTTGAAATGGTGCGTGAAGCAATGTTATATCCTTGTTTTGAAAAGGTCAACTCTTCCCCTAGCGAAGCACCCGTAATTGTAAAACTACCATTTGCATCGGTATAAACGTTAGCATTTCCACAACTTACACTTACAAACTCCAAGCCCGCAAATGTAAATTCGTCCTTAATTGTTCCACGTAAAGTAAATGTGCCATTTACTTCAACCTCGCCCGCACCTTCAACGGAAGTATTGTTAAATTTATATAATGAATGTGAGAAAGTGAAGAAATTTTTGCCCCACAAGTTCACGACACTCCAAGAGCCATCGCTTGCGCTTGTAGCAACAACATCACCATTTAATTTTATGCTAACACCACTAATTGGGGTGCTACCACTTACCATTTTCCCACTTATGCTATAAATTTCGTATGCAACAAACTCAATCTGCTGATTTTCCTTACTTACTGAAACCGTTGCTGGTTCAAAATGATAGCCCGCCATTGAAGGAGTTACAACGCTACCGAGTGCGATATTATTAATTCTAAAACTACCATTGTAATATTCCATCAACACAGCCCCAACACTCACAGAAACGCCGTGAAGAACAGTTCCATCACTCTTTTTTACTACCGCTGTAATATTTGTAGTACCTGAAAACGTAAGGTTAGAGTTCTCAATTGATGCGGTTTTGGTTTCAAACACATAGCCCGATTTCTCAACCTTTACAGAAATTTCACCAGCGACATTATTCACCGTAAAATATCCATTTGAGTCAGTTGTTGCAGTTTTATCCGAGATAACAGCTCCGCTAACCGATACAGAGGCATTAGGCACACCAACATCATTGGATACAACACGACCTGTAAGATTATAGACTTGTTCTGCCTTTATAACAAGGTTTTTAGTTTCTTTATATACGACAACACGCGCTGTTTCAAATGCGTACCCCTCTGCCTCAAATGATAAGGTTACCGCACTCTTTAAATCAGCAAACTCAAAAACACCGTCTTCGCCTGTTGTTACTTCAAGACCTGTATCTGTTTTAACAACGGCTCCCGAAATAACGGTTTCACCACACATAATAGTACCCTTGATTGAAAATGAGGGGAGTTTGCTACTACAACCCGCAAAAACTAGCATACTCATAAGCAATACTAGCAGGCTACACAAATAAATTCTTGATTTTACTATATCCATAAACTACCTTTATATTTAGACACAATTTTATATTTTGTCAATATTTTAGCACACTTTTCAAATTTTGTAAAGTATATGAAAAAATTTAAAATTTTTTGACAAAAACCTTGTATATGTTTATACAAAGTATAAATTACCAGCTAAAATCTAAATCAATCCCATCTAAATCAATGCCTGTTACACCAAATCCTCCCTTATGAGACATGAAAATATTTCCGATAGTATGAATACTATTGCCGACAGACTCTGCCAATAAATCAGAACTATTTGCAACAATATCTGAAACATAACCATTTTGTTGACTTACAATGGCATTTTCAAATTTTTTGCACCAAATTTCGCTCACACCCAACACATAAGCGTAAGGTAGAACCTGAAAGAAAAGTTGAGGGTTTTCGTTTACTTTTGCCTCCAAAGCTCCTTTTTCTTCTGTTTCGATATATTTCTTAAAACCTATCAAGCGACTGACAAGAATTGCTCCGCGCTCGCTATAAAACTGATTTAACAAAATTAATGAGCAAGCAATTAATAGGTTGACGCTAGCAAAAACCTGCGCAAAAAACG
Organism: Clostridia bacterium; assembly: GCA_017468205.1. Classification (GTDB taxonomy): domain Bacteria; phylum Bacillota; class Clostridia; order Christensenellales; family UBA1242; genus UBA7867. The sequence continues at coordinate 2,509 of JAFUJK010000005.1, read as the reverse complement.
ACAAATTCATAATTTCGTAACCTAAACACAAAACACTAACTAATACCCCCGTTATAAGAATGAGTGCAATTATACTAAAAATTAAAAACTTTTTACGACCATAATAAAAGCATTTTCTTCTTATATTTATAAGCGCACAAGTAACTCCTGTTGCAAAGAAAATCAACAGGAATGAAACCAAAAATTCTATTGTAAGCCCCGAAAAGCGCATAGCACTAATGCTAGCAACAAACAATCCAATAATAGGTAAAAGCGCAAGCCACCACATCGCTTTTAATGCTTTTCCCTCAAAATTTGTTCTATCATTTTGTTTGGCTATTTTTCTTTTGCAAGACTTTACACATTCACCTATCATAGAATTTAAAGAATGAATTTCAACTTTATCTTTATCAGCAAATATTTTTGCAAACAAATCATTTTCATAATCTTTGGCATTTGCCAATTCTTTAACTTTTTCTAGAAAAATCAAACCAAATTCGCTTCTTTCTATTATGTTAATATTTCCATTACTTGCCCAGTAAACAATCAAACTTGCGACATCTCTATTGTCAACAAAAGTGTCAATAATGCATCCCGCTTCCGCGCTATTTATTCCCTTTGGAACAGAATTTGCTTGCACTTTTTCAACTTTGTGCCTGCTTCTACAAAGTGCAAAAATCAATATCAGCGCTACTAAAATTATCAAACAAACAACAAGCGCAACAATATCAAATGTATTATTAATCTTATCCGCAAAAAAGTCATCATTAAAATAAGCATTTAATGAAAGTGCTTCAAATGGATTGATAGTGCCGTCAAACTCAAAATTTATTATATTTCCCGATAAAATCGGTTTTATTTTAATCAATCCAGCTTGTGAAGAATAATATACAACTGAATTTTTGTAAAAATTATCAATATCTCTATTAAAATCAACCGTTATAGAAGCATTTGAAACTGTTGTGTTCCAATTTTTTATAAAGTCGATATAGAAAAAATCATAATTCAATGCTCGATTTACACCAAAGTGTAGACGATAATTGATTGTATAAGCATATGGCTCGTCAACATTCAAAGTTTTACTGGCATCGCCCATTTTAAGGCAAATATTGCCATTTTGTTCATATTGCTCAAATTTTGCGCCATTTACCTCAATTTCGGTGTAATCTAGCGAAAAAGTCAAGCCATCGTGAGTTGTCTGTTTTGGCAAAGCGCGCACTATGCCGTGTCTCCCACTCTCATAAAAGCGCGCAGAAATTCGTTCTGTAACATATGCAGTATTATCATTTAAAACGGAAACTTCTGTGCTGTATGTTGTGATTTTGTATCCATCATCGACTTCTTTTGAACTTGAAGAATTGACAACAAAAGCAATCACCAATCCAAGTGCAAAGACGAACAGAACTGCGCAAATTATTATAAAAAGTATCCTAAAGGTCGTATTTTGGGACATTTTATCTCCTTGTAAAAAAGGCGCATTAAATGCGCCTCAAAATCAACTACACGTACAATGAACATTTTTCCAAATGAAACCATTTGGCAACCATATTAGCAGGAAAAACTGTACACTTTGCGTTATAAAGTTTTGCGACACCGTTGTAATATTTACGACAATAATCAATTTCATCCTCGATTGCGCTCATTTCGTTTCGTATATCGAGAAAATCGACATTTTCATTAAGTTTTCCGTTCTCATTAATAAGTTGATAGAGATTAACAACCTCATTAGAAAGAGCACTGTCATTTTTTAACTGCTCATCAATATTTCTACTAGCCATTGAGGCACCACGGGCGTCTAAAATCTTGGAAAAATCGTAGTCCACGCTAGTCTTTACTGCTTCAATATATTTAGGCAATAACTCATATCTTTTTTTGAGGTTTTCGTTTAATTCTTCAAAACCTTTGTCGACAAAACCGCGCATTTTAACCAATGTTCTAAAATTTGCCCAAAACCAAATAACAAAAGCAAGAAGAATCAACAAAATGATGCTACCGAGGACAATCCCAACAATTATGCCAGCGCTCATAAACTCACCTCTTTATTTTGTACATATTATATAGCAAAATCTTGATTTTGGCAACAAAATTGAAGCAGAATAACAAAAAAATGCCACTAAATTATGGCATTTTTCATATTATTTGTTTGATTGATAATCAGCCAAAACTTTCAAAAGTTCAGCAGCAGACTTGTTGATTTTATTAATTTCTGCTTTGCTACCGCCATTTGCTTTTACATTCGCCGCTTGCTCTTTAAGTTTTGCAATCATATCTTTGATTTTCTTGATATTGCGAGTGCGTTCAGCCTTTGTTGCATTTGAAGCTTTTTCCATAGTTGCCAAAGTTTTGTCGATTTGCGCGCGCAACTCTTCTTGTTGTTGTTTTAGGCGTGCGTTTTCAGCCTCGATTTGTTTTTGCAAAGCAACCAAGTCGTCATTTTCAACATATTTCTTGTCGTCCTCTTCTGCCTCGGTTTTCTTTTCAAATTTTGCAGGCTTTTCTTATTTTGGCTCTTTCTTTTCTTTTTATTCTT
>JAFUJK010000022.1 GCA_017468205.1 Clostridia bacterium | reverse complement strand
TTCAATATTTTTTCTCCATTTAATAATATTTTTTTGTTATTTTTTTATTATTTTTAAATAGGTAGAAAATCGCTTAATCCATTAGTTACAATATCTACTTTTTTGCTTAAAGTGTCGCGTGCTTCGTCAAGCGTTATTTTTCTAACGCTCAACTCAACAATAGATGAAAGTAAAAGGCTGAAAAGAATCTCTCTGCGAAGGTTTAATTGCTCTGTAATTTCTGGCGTAATTTCAATATTTCTATCGTGAAATTTTTGTTCTAAATGCTCATTTATTGTGTCGCCAAACTTTGCAAAAGTATGTAAAATTATGTCTTGGACATCGCTTGAAAGATTGTTGCTTATTTTTTCAAAAAGACTATGTTCAAATGAACTCAAATGCGTAAAATAGTCGAAAACATCTAGCACGATATCTTTAATAGTTGTTGCTTTAATGTATATGTTCAGTAGCGCTTGTTCTAGCCTTGCGGTGTACGCGTTAATTACCGTTAGATAACAATCTTCTTTGTCGTTAAAATATAGGTAAAAAGAACCACGAGATATATCCGCTTTTTCCGCTATGTCGCGTACGGAAACCTCACTATAATCTTTTGTAGCAAATTCGCGAGTTGCGGCTTTAATTATGGAATTTTTGCGGTCGATTTTTAGTTTTTCAAAATGTTGTGTTGGCATTTTTTCTCCTTTTAAACTGTATAAAATTGAACAGATTTCTGTTTTTAGTTAATTATATATCAAAATTAGACACTTGTCTAGTAAATTTAAGTGTATTTTTAAGATTTATGTGATGTATAGGATAAAAGGCGAGATTGCCCCCGTGGTGGCAACAAGTTGCCGAGATTATCGCGTCGTTTCGCACCTCATAATGATACGGGGAGGGGCTGTCATTTCGAGTAAGCAAAGCGCATCGAGAAATCTCAATATTCAAGGTGATAAGAACCATTTTATCGTATAAACTTCTATCCTTATTATAAAAAAATATTAAGAAAAATCATAAAATATTCAATAAAAAAACATCTCAAAAGCGAGATGTTTGTCTAAATTTGACCGCGTAATTTAATTGTTTTTAATAAGTCTGACGATACTACCAAGACTCGCGCCCTTGCCTCGGGGGAGTCGATACAAAGAACTTCGTCAGACGGCACATCGTAAATAACACAGAGTTTCCTAAAATCGTCAAGACTAGGCTCCGAACGTCCCTGTTCCCAGTCGCTTATAACATATCCTTCAACTTTCATTAATGTTGCAACTTGAGATTGCTTTAAACCGCTACTCAAACGCAATTTCTTCAATATTGGTCCAAAATTCATACTATCCTTATATCATATTTTACAAAATTTTCCATACAATTAGTAAAAATTACTAAAAATCATTCAAAATACTTGACTAAAATGTCGAAAATTCGGTAAAATATTAGAAAAGTAGTAATTTTTACTAATTAAAACGCGAAAGTTTGTGTATTGGTAAAATTGCAAAATTTTTTTAATGTCATTGCAAAATGAAGGAAAATTGACCTCCCAAAAAAGAAAAAGACCTATTTCTCATTATAGCAATGTTTATAAAATAAATAGGGGTAAGTTTATGTCAATTACAAAAAAATGGGTCGGTATAATTATCGGTATAGTTTTGTTATTGTCCGCAGGAACAGGAACGGGCATATATTTTCTGACTTCAAACAGTTCACCAAATGCGACAACTGAAAGTGCAACATTAACAACAAACATTTTCAACACAGATGGGACGATAAATAAAATGGGAGTAAATGCTTTACTTGATGCAATTGGTTACTGGGACAATCCAAGCGACACAGGAACATACACGGCTCACAACATAGCAGGGCGCACAAGTGATAATAGCGGAAGCACAATAATCTTCCCAATGGGCTATGTAAGTGGCACGAGTGGTAATCCATTATATTGGCAAGCTACATATTTGAGTGGTGGATATTTGAGCATATGGTTGTCTAAATGCTACACAACCAGTAAATGGAACGCAAGTACCGTAAGCGTGTCGTATGATACTTACGCTACATCAACAATTCAAACATATATAGACGATACATTCTATCCACTTGTAACACAATCAAGCAGTACACTCCAATCAATTTTTGCTACGCCTGCGACTGCTGGTTATCAAACTTTGAAAAGTGGTATAAGTAACGATACAAGCTATTACTATGATGGTACTCATATATCAATATTTGATAATATGTCTACAACAGTAGGAAATAGTAGTTATATGTGGTTGCCATCATATGGCGAAACGACAAACAATACAACAAGTTCAAAAGATAATAATACAACAACATACACAGGCTTATGGGGGCTAAATTCAACAGACAGAGCATTCGCAACATCCTCATATAGCAGTTCAAGCACTAGCTATTGCTGGCTGCGCTCCGGTTACTCAGGCAATTCATACAACGCGTTGCGCGTGTACTACTCTTCGGGTTCCATTTCATACTATGGAGTGAATGTTAGTGACTACGGCGTGCGTCCTGCTGCCCACATCTCATTAAATGCGTTGACAAATCAAGTTACTGCAAGTGCCGGTAGTAATTGTAGTGTAGATAAAACAGGTCAAATTTATAATTCATCTAGCAACACCCCACTTACTTTTACTTACACCGCGAACACAAACTATTACATAAACTCTTTAACAATAGACGGCACGACAGCAACAATAACAAATTCTACCACTGCGCCAAGCAGTTACACAACTTTAACAAACACGCAGTATAAAGCCTATCGATCTACGGCAAGTACTGTTGCGGTAGTTTTATATAATGTTAGCGCAGATATTTCTATTTCAGCAAGTGCAACAAGAACAACGATAACATTTACAAATGGCAATACTTCAAAAATCACAAATGCAAGTTTTACGCGAGCGACTTACGACACAACCACGGCGACAATCACTGCAACTTTTGCAAGTGGATATTATCCACAATTTAAATATAATGATAACAATTATATAACTCTAAAAATAACGGAAGCGAGCGGTGAAGTTGAATCTATATTATATGAATATACATTTATAGACCATGTTCTTACTCTAAAATTATCTAATATTCCAACGGGAATAGCAAACATTCCTTCTATAACACTCAATGCAGTTGCTCATTACAATCTAACGGTCAACGTATCCAATGCCACTTATAATATAATATATGAAAGTGGGGAGGCGAGTGTAATCGTTGAGCCTACGAGTGGATATTATGTCATTTCGGCGGGAGTGGATAGCAATGCGCAAGAAACAATCGCATTCTATCGTGGCGCGCTTTTGAACACGGGAAATTCTCTTGGTGTTGATTATATAGCGAACAATTCAAGCGCAACTATAATGTTTAAAATCTATCTTTTAAGCGGAAATATGACGCTCAATCTCTCGACTTCGACAACTGCGCCAGTATTGAAGGCAACTGGCGGGGCGAGTGTTGAGGGTGTGGCTGTTCAGGCGACCAATGGCGGGGAAGTTCGCCTAACTGGTTCGGATTTAAGTGAGGATAGCGACACGGTTGTGTGTATGGCTGTTGCGTATGCAGGCTATGCGTTCACAGGCTGGACTGATAGCGATGGGAATAATCTCGGCACTGCTTTGAGCGTGCGTCTAACGAAAGAACAAGTTGAAGGGAAAATTATAACCGCAAATTTTGCAAAAATTGATGCAAATGTGAACACTGATACGGATAATAATTCCGAGTTGGTGTAGGGGCGGGGCGCAAGTGCGCACAAGTGCGCACGGCACGCGCGAAACGCGTTGCGAAAGGCTTGGCAAGTTGCCAAGCCTTTTTGCGCCCCGTCTTTGCGTGTGAAAAAGCAACTACTAAAAATTAATTTAAAAATTTTGCCCCCGCTCCTTGTCTTTTTTCGTTTTGTTTGATATAATAGGGGTACTATTTTACTTATGAGGTGAACAAAAATGAAATTTAGTTGTCAAGGATTGGAACTTGCTGATGCAGTGCTAAAAACCGTTAAGGCGGCAGCAGTGCGCACAACGAACCCAATTTTGGAATGTGTTAAAATGGTGGCGGAGGATGATAAACTTACACTTACTTGTACCGACCTCGAACTTACCATAACGAAAGTTATTCGCGCAGACGTTCGCGTGCCGGGCGTTGCGGTTATTCCTGCAAAATTCTTCGCTGACTTTGCCAGCAAAATCAGTAGCGAAACAATCGAATTTAACTTGCGCGACAAGACTCTTGATGTAACTTATGGGGACAACAATGCGTACTTCCAATGCCAAGACGCTAGTGAATTCCCAGAGCCAAAGACTTTGGACCAACCTGAATATGTTGAGGTACGCAGTGATAACTTCAAAGAACTTGTTACAAAGGCAAGTGTTGCCGTTGCGCAGGACGACAGCCGTCCAATGCTTCGTGGTATCTTGCTCGAAGTTACAAATGGCGAACTTCGCGGTGTTGCGCTCGACGGCGTACGTATGGCATTAATCAAAAAGCCAACGATTTCCCAAAGCGCAGAATTTGGACTTGTGGTAAGCGCTCGTTGCTTGATTGAAATTGTGCGCTTGCTTCCAGACAGCGACCAACCAATCAAAATTTGTACACAGAAAAACCATTTGCAAATTACTCTTGGCGACTCAATCCTTATGACCCGTCTTATGGGTATGCAAAGCGATTATGTTTCTTATCGCCAAATTTTGCCAAAAGATTTCACTACAACAATTAATGTAAATCGTAGACACATTTTGGACACAATCGAGCGCGCAGGGCTTTTGAGCCGTGTGGACCGCAATTTCGTGGTTAAGTTTGATATTAATGGTAAAGATATGGTTATCAGTAGTGAAAGCGAACTCGGTAACATTACCGAACACCTTCAAACAACCCACGCAGGCGCTGACCTCAAAATCGAATTTAACGGTAGACTTTACACCGATGCGTTGCGCGTTATTACTGACGAGTTTGTTCAAATTCGCTATGGTAGCGCAGTACACCCTTGTGTAATTGTGCCACAAGAAGGTGAGGAATATCTTTACTTGGTGCTTCCAATGCACAAGATATAAAATGAAGAGGGAAAACCCTCTTTTTTTGTTAAATAAGTAGGGCGAAAGTATAATGGAAAAACAAAAAGACGAACAATGTTC
>JAFUJK010000021.1 GCA_017468205.1 Clostridia bacterium | reverse complement strand
GTTATTAGCCTTAAATTGCTCAACCAATACATCATATTCAAATAAATATAATTTTCTTCCATTAGCAGAAACGTAGAAAACAAAATTATCTTTACGCAATGGCTTTACTCTAGAACAACCATCAGAACTAGACATTTTAGCAGTGATACTTGTAGGTGTGATAGCAGAAGAAACACTACCACCATTGACAGTAAGTATTCCTTCTGCCGTGCCAATAAGTAACGAATTAGCACCTGAAATCACCCATAGAGTTTTAGAAAGCATTTCAGCCAAATCAAATTGGAAGCCATCATTTGTTTCAGTTCCTTTAGTGATGTTATTATATTCACCACCTTTTGAACCATAAAGATAAGTTAAATATTTGCTAGAAGATGAACGCAAATATCTATTTTCGTAGAATGTACCTGAAAAAGGAAAGCCGTGAGCATCATCAGCAGAATCACTTGATAATGATTTTTCACCAGTTTTAAAAGTATATTCTGTCAAAACTAACTCAAATTTGTTTGCAGCAGTACGCTTTAATTGATATTCAGGGTATTCACCATTTGTGTGCTGAATATACATCACATCACAGTTTTGAGATATACACAAATTAAACACTTCAGTTCCGTAATTGTGTTCAAGCGTTAACGGATTACCTTCATCATCAAGAACGCGAACAAATTCACCTGAAGCATCATAAGTATAAAATTCTATATATTGTATTCTAAAAACTAATAAATAACTTTGTTCTTGATTAAACTTAAATTCATATAATGCTGCATAACCAATTTCATCAATAAATTCAAAGCCGTTTCTATAAAAAGCATTACCTTTAATTGTTTGACAAAAGTTTTCTGATATTTCATGACCATTTTGATAGATAGGAATATCATAACGCCCCTTTAAATCTCTATCAATTTGCCCAGCAGAAAAATTGTTACGTGGTATAGAAGTTCTCATTTTAAAACCTTATTCTAAGTAGTAGTTAGTAGTTTGCACTTCAGCATTGTATCTAGCATTTCTGTAGTTAGGTTTATGAATAACAGTAATTCTGTTATCACGTCCATATTTAGTACTACATTCTACATACTTTTCTTTTTTCAATTGATTTATATAATTTCTTTTTTCATAATCTTCAGTCAAAGGAATACAAATTTGCGATGCTAACGCTAATGCAAACAGTTCAATAAATTCAGCATCATATTTAGATACATCAGTAACATCAGCAATGTAGCGTATTTGCACATCAGATTCACGATTACAATGGAAGTAACCGCCTTCAATCTGATATAGTTCATCCGATAGTGGATTACCCAAATTTAAGACTTGCAAGCAGTCATTAGGCAAACCATAACATTTATTGTAGCCATATACAGGCACAACATTTTTAACTTCAGCAAGTACAGCACGATTAATTGACCAACTTGCATTTAAGTTAGTTAATAGTGATTTACGCACAACATCATACCATTGTTGACATTTTTTTGATTGTTTAGTTTCTTCAGTTAATGAAGTAATATTATCTTCATTCAAATAATCTAGTGCAAGATTACATATTTCTACAGACGATTTAACCATTTTTGCCCTCAATCAAAAAAAGACTAGAGAAGGATAGACCTTCCATAGCTTTTTGTATTACTAAATTGTTGAAAGAATTTTAATAACTTTCGCACCTTGTATACGAACTGCTTTAACCCACATATCAATAGTGATTTCCCAAGAGTTCACATAACCAGCAGCGCGTTCAACTTCTAATCTACCAATTTCAGTAGCAAAAGCGATAGCGTGAGGTGCAAGCAATAAATTTGTTCTCACACCAGCATCTTCATTTAAAATCGGCATTTCAATTTCTGTACCGCCATTTTGTGTACCAGCAAAAGTAACTACATTAAAGCCTGAAGCATTAGCGATATTACCTTTGTCAACAGTATGAGCGCTTGAATAGAAAGCATTCATGTATTGCTCATCATCTCTTAATGCTTGTTCTTCAGAAGCAGAAATAGCTAATGTTGTACCACTTGAACAATCAATATAGTTGTTTTTGAACATTGTGATAGCCGGAGAAATAACATTTTTATAATCAAATGTAGTTTTACCATCAATTGTTAAAACGCCATCTTGTTCAGCAGTTAAATTTGTAGGTGTTCCATCAGGCGCACCAGTTAAAACGTTAGCAGTTGCAGCTAATGCGATACATTTATCAACACGTCTTGCTCTAGCTTCTTTTAAATTCATATATAAATCAGAAGTAGGGTCAGTAATTAAGTTAACTACTTTGTCATAGTCGTCAACTAAGAAAGTTGCAGAATATCTAGAAGCAACAGATTTTCTGTTGTCATTTCTAATATCAACATATTGTTTCTTAGGGTTTCTTCCAGTAACTTCAACAAGTTCATTAGAATCAATTCTAGAGATATTACTAATTCCTTTTATATCCATGAATTTAATTGCTGGAGTGTTTAATAACTTTGTATCTTTTTGAGTTGCAATTCTTTCAAAGTTCTTCCCAAAGAGTAGCAACTTTGAGTGGTCTAAATTACCAGTAGTAATAACAGGCATTTTGTTCCTTCTTTCTATTTCTTAAATGTGCGTACTCTTTCAAGTCAAATTGCCCTATTGTTGAATAGGATTTCTATTGAAAGTTTTAAATTTGCGAGTGTTTTTATGGAGTGCTAAAGCTTATTCCACCAACACCATCAAGTAAGGAAGTTTCAGAAGGCATATCATCACTTTGCGCGCTAGTAGTGACTTCAGCCATTTTAGGTTCTGCAGTTGCAGTTCCTAATAAATCTTCCATACCTTTTTTCTTTATTTCTTTTTTTATTGTTTTAAAATATTCTTCTACGTATTGAATAGGAAATTTTTCACCTTTAGAATCAAATCTAAATGTTCCATCTTCTTGACGAACAAACCATTCCCATTTCAATTTATCTTCAGGTTTTTTCATTGGTATTTTTTTAACTTTGTGTAAATACGCAATAAGAGCCTTTTCTCTAATTAGTGATAATGCTTGCGTTCCAGCCAAAGGTACTTCATACAAATCATAGAAACAAGCAAAATCTTGAACTTCTTTTTCATTCAAACTTAAAATATCTTTACCTATTAAGTAATTTTCTAAATCAAGTTTTTTAACTTCAGTAATAACTAAACTTTTAATTTTTTTATATGGTAAACCTTTAAATTTTTTATCTTGTCTAATAAGCATTGGTGCAAATCTGCTTACAACGTGAGTATATAAACCATTTTCAGATTCTCTAGCCGTTTGAATCGTATATTCAAAAGACTCATATCTTGATTGACCTGAACCAGTAGCAAATTCAACAATACCATCAAATTTAACTTCTAACATTTATTCCTTCTTTCTAATTAAATACATTTTGTAATTGTTTAAGCAGACTAGCTTTTTCATTTTCCGTATGAGGTCTATTACAAAGTTCTATCAATTGATTGTATAGTTTGTCATATTCAGCTTGCTTTTCAGCATCTGTTTTAATAACAGAACCAGCCTTTTGACCGCCAGTAGTTTCTTTATATCCGTACTTATCTACAAGCCCTTTTGATACTTTGTAGAACATTTCCACCACAACATTAGGCATTGTGTCTTGAATAAGTTTTTGGTCATCAGCAGAAAGAAATTCTTTTATCAAACTTTCGCAAGTTTGTCTTTGCGAAGGATTAGACTTAAACATTTCTTTCAAGCCAGCCTCAAGTTCATCCGCATCAGTGTATTTTTTGAAGTTTTCTGTTTCAAACTCAATGTATTTTTTTAAAATAGATTGCGCTTGTTTGTCATTGATTCCTTCTTCTTTAAATAATGTTGTAAATTCATCAAGCGCTTCATCAGGCATTGGATAAATTTTATTTCCTTCTTCATCCAATAGTACAGAATCAAAATTGTACTTTTCAGGAACATCAATTTCAGGAGCAATTTGCGGCAATAATGTTTTTTTTATTTCCTCAAAATTATCCAATTGTTTAAGGTCAGTATTTGCAAGATATTCATTTACTTTTTTACCGATTAAACTTTGTTGACTATCGTATGATTTAAATAGTTCCGCTTTTAAATCATCACCAGTTTTGCCATCAAAGAACTTAACCCAGCCCTTTTCAGAATATTCTTGCGGAATGCTAAATTCTGATGTTGCTTGACCTTCCGCAGCATCAATAGAGCCAGCATCAATTTGCTGTTCATCAATTTCAGGCATTTTATTCCTTTCTCGTTACTTAATTGTTATTTCATGTTCTTTGTATATTTCAATTTCAGCCAATACTTTTTTAGGAATATATTGACGTATTATATTCCACATATCACGTCTACCACGCTTATAGATAAGACTTTCAGAAGTATCACTATCTGATATTTCATCCCACAAGCTTAACTTGTGTAACAATTGAAAAGCGCATTTTCCATTTTGCGTAGATAGAGCAGATTCAAAACATTTTTTATAAGCCTCATCCAAAAGTTTAGCGTGTTCAGCTTGCTTTTCAGCAGCCTCTTGCAACTTATCTATATTAGTTTTAATCATTGAATGCTCCCAGCCATAGCAGTATCTTTTTCAGCCGTAGCGTATTGTTTAGCGATATTAGCAGAATCAATAGCATTTTGCATTTCTAATTGTTTTGCTTTTGCTGTTTCTAAAGTTTTAAGTATTGCATCATATTCAGTTTTAGATTTAACTAAATTATCGTTTATTAAATTTGATACTTTTTTCAATAATTCAAGAAATTCATATTCATTAATAGTATTAATAATTTCAGGTTTCATTTGTAATAGCGAAGTAAAGTATTGTAAGAATCTACCAATTGCTTCATATAGTTCAGCATTGCAGAGTTTTTCAAGTTCACCATTAAATTTTAATTTGTACCAGCGCTTGTTATCTCTCATTGCATCAGCAACAACTTGTGGAATAAAGTCATTTTCTTTAATTGAGTATTGAACCATTAGTGCATCTTCAGGCGATTGAATAAGTGCTTGCATTTCATCTAATGATTGACCATATAAACCAGCATCTTTAATGATTGCAATTGCACGATGGCACACTGGCTCAATACATTCATCTTTTTGTTGAGATAATACACCTGAAATACTCTTGCCACGAATACTCATACGAAAACTTGATTCTGTAGCAGTCATAGCAGTTTGATTGTTAAAGTCAAGCAATTGGTCGATTTTAAATATGTTAGTAATATTTTTATTCAGCATCGGAAGTAAAAAGTTTACTACAGCAGAAATATCACCAGCTTGTGCAATAGGGAATATTGGCGTTTGACCATTAGCAATAGCCTGAGGATTGAATGTTGTAACACTTCCAGCAGTTCTATTCAATACATTACCAGCAACTAAAGCACCTGATATAACGCCTAGTGGTGCATCAGTAGTTTTTTCAATGTTATCAATTGCATCACCCATAATATGGTTAAGCATTTTGATAGATGAAATAGCAAGCGTTCCTGATGATTCACCATATACTTGATTGTTCACACGTATAAAACGGCACACAGCAACAGGCAATTCAGAAAAGTATTCAACATTAAATACTTTTCCTTCACCTTCAATAAACCAGTAGCCTTTGAACTTTGCACCAATTTTGCCACGTTTTTCCAAACGATAGAACTTGTTAGGCAATATTCCGAATACCAACTTGTGCTTTTCATTTAGTTTACCAGCCGTATAACTATTGCGAATCTTTTCAGGTAAATCATCAAACGCTTGCTGTTTAAATTCCCCATCTGTTATACAGAACTCCTCAATAATTCTATTTACAGACCAATCATAAACTGTATATATTACATTGATTTTATTGTTAGCACCTTCATCAAAGCAAGAATTGTGAACGCCGTATGCTTTAAAATTCAAACAGCATTCAGTTTGTTGTTCATCATATTCTTTACTTCTGAATACACCAATACCTGAAGTACCATAACTAAACTGGTCATAACCATAACTTTTTAGAATAGACAAAAACCCAGCATCAGTTGAGTTCATTTGTTCTAGTGTTATTTTAGTTGCTTTTTTATAGAATTCTGATAAGTCAGATACTCCAGCATTTTTCTTAATTTCATCCGTAGGTTCAAGCGTAATTGCTTCAAGATTCCATAAAATCCCAGCAAGATAATCACCAGCCTGATTAGTACAGATAAAACCTGTAGGGTCATTGATGTATATATCTTTTTCTTTTGATTCTTTATTTTCATTTTCAAATTCTGAAGAAATATTATTAGTGATAGCAACATAGTTCTGCACTTCTTTCCAGCGAGGAACATATTTTGTTCTTTCTTTTTTAAGTTCAGAATATTTTTCAACAACAAGTTTTTCTTCTTGCGAACTCAAATCAATACTATTCATTGTACAAACCTATATTTCCTTTGTAATACACCTGAAAATTATCATTTTGAAACATTTCTGATGCTTCAAAACCAAGTGTTTTTAACCATTTTTTAACTGTTTCATTTTTTTTATATTGCAAATCCATAATCAAATCGTAGTCATTTTGCCACAAGTTAATTTGTTTTTTACATCCACGCAAGAATCTAATTACATTACCTTTGTGCAAGTTATCAGTCGTCAACAAAAACATTCCAGCAACTCTTTTTTTAACTGGTATCAGTCCATATAATCCAACTGGTTCATTATTATCTTTTAACTTGATAACATTGTATTTACGCTGTAATCTTTTTAATTCTGTTTGAACGTGATTTCTGTAATCAGTTCCAAAATTTGCAATTAATTCAAGTTCTGTATCATTGCAAAGATTGTTTAAAACGTGAGTAACATCTTTGCTTTTTCTAATTAATTCAGAATACATTTTTAATTTCCAAAAATTCTTCTAACAGATTGACCTTTTGTAATTTCAGCGCCTTGTTGACCACCTTCAGTTTCAACCAGCCTTTGTTTTTGAGCAGCATTTTTTTCATTTTCAGCAGCTTTAATATCTTTTGAGTTTGTATTTACCTTTTTAGTTTTTCCAAAAAATCCCATTTTTATAATCCTTTTAATTGCCAAATAGAGTTCTGTTTGTTTTTTCTTTAGAAGAAAAAAGAGTATTACCAGTTAACGAATCATTCAAATAGTTGTAATTATAAACATTCTTTGCTGTACTTTTAGTTGTTTGCGTTTCAGGCGTTACTTTTTTTACTACAGTTGTTTTTTTGCCTTTATCTTTTCCAGCAAAATAACCACCCACAGCACCAAGAGCAGCCAAAGCCAATAATGGAAACATTTTTACATCCCTTCTATAATCTTTGTTGCCAATTTCTGTTTGCAACAACAATTTCACTTGTACTATCAAAACTTGCTTGTACTGGACTAGCGAATGTCAAAGCCAAACTATCAGCAAAGTCAGTTGAACTTATTTCTGTACATTTTACAATGTTTTCTTTTTTTTCTAAAGAAAATCTACCAGTCGAATCAGATACTTTCAAATCAGGAATAATTGAAATATCTCTAACAAATTCTTCAATATATTGCTGGTCTTTAATGAACACTCCACCTTCTTGCATAAACCAAGAACGCATATTGTCATACATTTCAGCACGGCGGTTCATATATTTTCTGTTATCGTATGCAGCAGAACCAAATTGAACGAGTTCAACTTTTGAACCAGCACCATTAGCGACTAATATGTCATAAGCGCCAGTTCCGTGACCATAGTCAATAAATACTCTTGCTGGATTAATAGCGTTTATAAGTTTCATTATTATCCCAGCCAAACGCACATTATCCATTTTTTCAAATTTGTAAAACTTCTGAATAACGCGACCTTGACGAATGGTTATTATTGTTCTGTCAGAACTTCTTGCTGGGTCTATACCTATTATTGTAGGCATACCTGAAGAATTTATACCGCTGTTTTTTCTTGCTGATTCTATAAAGTTCAAAAGCACAAGAGCATTTGACGTTGTAACAAAAGCCTCTTGTATACTTGACGGATATTCTTGCGCGAACAGATATTCACGCCCTTTAAAGTCACCTTCTAACTTTGCACGCCGCCAAGCAAGTTGTTCATCCGTTAAATTATAAATTCTTTTAAGTTCAAGTTCTTCATCATTCCATTTAATTGGTTCTATAATTTTACGTTGATATTCATTTTGCTGATACCAAGCGTAGAACAGAGTTAAATAATCAGAAGATTCTTCAAGCCCTGATTGAACCAAGTTATAGAAGAAAGCGCCATTACCTGAAGTTCCATTTGCCGTACTTTCAAGAATCAGTTCTGATTCAGGGTTGTCAGGAATAGTTTGAAGCATACCTGAAACAATGTCATTAGCATCTGACCAAAACGCAACTTCCGAGCCGTGAAAGTAGTTTATCGTCATTGACCTACCAACAGAGCGAGCACCAGCAGTTCCCACCCTGAATGATGAGTCAGTAACCAAAGAGAGTTCTTCTGTACTATCTTTACATAATGGAATTTTGAAAGGTTCAGGTAAATTGTCATAATATCTTTTAGTCATCGAAAAAATATTTCTTGCAGAATCAGTTTTATCTGCAAGCACAAAGGCATTTTTAGCCTTTTGAAAAAGTATGTGATGAAAAAAGCGTGCTTCCGTCATAGTTGACATACCAACTTGACGAGATTTTAAAAAGACAATTTTGCAAGGTCTACCAAGTTTTTTTCTTTTTTGAATTTTAAAATGTGCATCAATTTGAATGTTAGAAAAATTAAAACTGATAATACCTTTATTTTTTGTTTTTATTTTCAAAAAGTTGCTAGCAAAGTATGGCAAGTCATCTTTAAGTTTTTGAAGTTTAACGAGTCTATCATCTGTCATTTTAACTTATCCAATACACCAGCCAATGTTGTATCACTTTCAGGAACAAATCTTTCTTTCATCAACCCAGCCAATTTACACTTTGTATCTATACAACTTTTTTCAACGCTCAGAGTATTTGTTTCTTTGCATCTACCCATCAGGTCATTAAGTTCACCAAACGCTTCACGAATACCATATTTGAATTCTTCTTCAATTTGTTCCTGTCTGTTTTTATCGAATTTAGCAATCCACTGGGCAACCTTAGGGTTCTTTAATAGTTTAGAAGCCTCTATGTTTATTGTTTCAGGCGAAGAACCTTCACAGTCATACGCAAACCTGTAAGCATCAGAAGCATTGCAATCATTCATTGCATACTTCATAACAAACCTTTGTTGCTTGTGTGTTAACTTAGGTAATTCACCATTCATAAAAGCACCATTAAAAATGAGTAAAAACTGAAGGCGGACTCCAAGCCTTCCGTATGAAAATCAAGGATTAGAGTTTTCTATTTCAAGAAAATTTTTTTAACTAATTCTTTGCGATTAAAGAAATCAGATGAATATTGTCTAACTTGAACAACTTCACCTTTTTTATTCTTAATCTCTTTATTAGTTCCATAAATCCAACCATTAAGAACAGTGCAATCAGCAGTAACATATTCTTTAATCAATCTTTTACTCTCTCTTGCAATCGTTCTTAATGAATCACGTTCAGATAAAATCTTGTTAACAAATATCTTTCCATCAGATAATCGTTCTTCTTTCAGTGCTACAGTAATTGTTCTGCAACTTGAACAATTTACAATAAACATTTCTCTATTTTTAAAATCCTTAATATCTTCAAGTTCCCAAATCTTAAAATGTTTAAGTTCTTTGTCGCAAGTTTTACACGTCAAAATCATAAGTAACTCCTGAAAATAGTCACAGTGCTCCCGTAAAAACTTATTGTAGTAATCCGCAATAGTTCCCTAACAGCTTCCGCTCCGCGTGCTTCCAATAAGTCTTGATTTTTCTGAACAAGTTTTTGTTCGATTTACGTTTTCACTTTACAACTTTTTTTTAAAAAAGTATCGATAATTGAACGATAACGCAACGATACCCGATTATATTTTTTCGATAACCGCAAGGAAAAATTCAAGTTTACATTTTGTAATAATAAAAAAAGAAATTCTTTTTATGCGT
>JAFUJK010000020.1 GCA_017468205.1 Clostridia bacterium | reverse complement strand
CCTATTTTCCTTGCTAGCGGTGATAAATCACCGAGATTGCCACGGCTTTTTCAAAGCCTCGCAATGCCTTCCCGCTTGCGTGAAGCCGGCCGCCCCGTTGGGCTCATTCACAAGTGATGAGCTCACGGCCGACGGACAAATGCCCATATGAGAAATTGCAATCTATTTATGCAAGGTTTTTTATTTATTACTTCTATTTTACCACATTTTTTTATAAAATACTAATGATTTTACGCATATTACAAAATTACTTTTTTGTATATAAAAATAAATCAAAATCATTAATAAATAAACAAAAATCATTTTTCGACTTTAATTTATTTGTGTTATGATTACACGATACAGCAAGGGCGGGCGCTTGTGCGCGAAAGCGCACGGCGCGCGAAAAGCGCGTGCAAACAATTTTTTTGCCAACAAAAAATTGTTCTGCGCCCGCCCCCACAACAAAAAAAGAGGGCTTAGCCTCTTTATTTTACTTTTCTTCGTCTTGCCAGCAAGTACAACCACAATTGTCGTCTTCTGTGCAATCGCAATCATCGCCACACTCACATTCGTCGTCATCGAATTCTTCTTCGTCTTCGTCCTCAAAGTGGTGGTGTCCACAACAGCAAGCACAGCCACATTCCTCTTCTTCAAGCGCGTTCAACTCGGCAAGTACGAGTTCAACATCAACGCCGTGAGCATCGCAAGCGTCTTCCAAAGCTTCAGCCTGACTTACAGGACAGCCACAGCAGTGCATTCCAAAGCCTTCAAGCACGATGCGAGCCTCTGGATTCATAGCCAAAATCTCGCCCATAGTCATTTCTTTATCAAATGCCATTTTAATTTCTCCTTTAAGAATATAGCCTTATTTTACCCCAAATTAATCCAAAATGCAACCACATTGGCAAATTTGGTCGTCTAAATTATGAATTTTTCCGCAATTTGGGCATATTTTTGTAGTTTTTTGTTCAATTTTATTACTCTTTCGCGCTTCCCTAATTTGATTTTTCAGTAATTCGGCATCGCTCATTTTAGTGAAATCAATTCGAGGCGGTTCTATTTTTAACTCCTCTTTTGGCTTAATAATAATTTTATCCATAACACCGACTTCGAGTGCCTTATCTGCCGTTTGTTTTGCGCGCTCAACTTCGACCGTAACCATTTCGCGCGCCAAATGCTTATCCGCATTCCAGTCAATACTTCCAACAATATCACGCGCTTTCTCTTGTGCATCCTCATTTGATGCAATATTATCGCGTTTTTGTTGTTCGAGATAAGCGGTTACATTTCTATCAAAATTTATGTTGTCAACAACAAAATTTGTAACTTTTATACCATATTTACCCAAATTTTTATTTACACCTGTTGAAATTATCGAAGCGACTTGTGTTTTATCCTTTAATATATCAGGATTTTTCTCGCGCGACCATTCAAGTGCATTTGATGCAAACTCGCTAATGTAAGCCTGCAAGCGAGCCTGCGCCCTACCTGCCGAGATTTTAGACCATTCCAACAAAAACAATCTTATAGTATTTCCTGCGTTAGTCGTTTGAAAGTCGCATTTTCCGTTGACGCTCATTGTAAATCTGCCGTGTTGTTTATGACGTTTTGTAATTTTGGGAATATCCCAAGCCTGCGAAGTAAACGCGGACATATTCACAAAGTATAAATCGCATAGAAATGAAGTTTTAAACACAACTTCCTGCTTTCCGTGATTTTTAACGACTTTGCTTTTATCTAATTTTAGTGCTTGCGTTGTTTTTGGCAAACAAGGAAGAGTAAGGTCATACTCACCCGCAGAAAACACATCTTGGGGCTTATCTTTAACAACAATAACCGCGCACCAACCTTCATTTACAACCAATTTTTCACCCAAATTAATTTCGACCTGCATTGAAGTCAGAGGCTGAATAAAACCACCGCTATATTTTTCTGGCAAACAAAGTATTTTTTGTTCGTCCTTTTTAAACTTTCCAAACAATCCCATTTTTTCACCTAAATAAAGTTCCTTGTGTCCAAAAATATCATTTCAAGAAGTTAAGCAACAACACTTTCGACACCCAGTAATCACATTATTATATCATATATTTTAAAATTAATCTAATTATTCGCTAAAAATTGTTAATATTTTTATGAAAAAATCATATCAATCGTGCATAAATTAGACTATCAGCAACCAAAAGGAGTTAAAATGATAAAATTTACAAAAATTATTGGAGCGCAAGTTTTAAGCGCGTATAACTGCGAGTATATTGGCACAGTCATAAATATGCAAACTAACAAACAAAACACACATATCAAGCATTTAATTATATCAAGTGCAGACGATGAAACGACTTACCTGCTTCCCGCAAATAGAATTTTTAGCATAAGTGATGCCGTTATTATTCGCAATCGCACAGCATTGAGTGTTACGAGTGACATTTCAGTCTTTTCGCCAATCAATTCAACTGCTTTTTCAATTACAGGGATAAATCTCGGCAAAATTTGCGAAATCACTTTGGACAAAAAAATGCGAATAACCACATTTGACACCCCGACCCACGAACTTGCTCCCAAATCTTTAATTTTTTGCAACAACGGCATTGCGCTTTTCAATGACGGCGAAAAGAAATATACAAATGGCTGTTTTTCACCAAAACTAGGAGGCGTTCCACCAGCAAGCGACAACACGCTCGTCCAAGCCTTGGACGAACAAAATAATGGTGTTTCGACCCCGCGCACCATTACCGCGCGCCTTCCTAGAAATTTTAGATTGCCGTAATTTATTGTCTTTGAACATAAAAAAATAGCGATTTTTTCGCTATTTTTTTAAATATCTACACTTGACGTACTTTTTCGTTAAACAAACCTTCTTTGATTATTTGACCATTAGGACTTACACGCCCAATTTTAATTCCCATTTCATCACAAGCACTTTCCAAATCATCAAAGACAACTTTGGAAACTTTGGACAATTTCATCATATATTCATCAAACTTTTTATCTGCATTGATATTATTCAAAGAATAAAGGATTTCTGTCATTTTATGAGGCTTCCCATTAACATTTCTAGTAACGCCGACCGCTTTACACTTAACAACATTATCAAACAAATCCAATCTTTTCTTCAATGCTTCAATATCTTTACTATCAACTTTTGCATCTATTAAGGCTAATGACAAATAATTCCAATCACGACGCTCATTATATACATTGATATAACGAAGCACAATATCTTCCGAGATTAAGCCCTTATCATACCACATCTTATAAACATAAGGTACTCTCACAGCAACTTCATTTTCACAACCGCGTGAATAACTTATCATATTGGCATAATACACTTTGTTTAATACGTTAATTTTATGGCTGTTAATGCTATGTATTGTCCCGCAATTTAGAAGCGAATGTTTAAGTGTCATATTTTCAGCAACAGGTTTTTTATCTACTATAAAAATCATTGCGCGATTATAAGCATCTTTAAAATTAAGCGACTCATCAAAATAGTCGTTCAACTCATCAAATGAATTAAGCATTTTCCTCTCATAATGCAAGATTGGCGAATTTGCGCTCGAATTCACATCAAAGGATTTTGGTTCCTCTAAATCGTACAACTTTGGATAGTTCTCCACATCTTTTAAACTTCTTATACTTTCAAATGAAACACCCTTATTTTCATAATACTCCTTCAACAAATCAGTCAAATCCCCATTAGCGTAACATTTCCCTGTGTTAGAAAAAATATCAAAAGGCGTTTCAACAATCTCCATCGGCCTGCCAGCGTATTCAACCAAATAAAAATCTTCACAAGAACTAAAATCTTTTAATAATTTGGTAAGAATAGGTTTATAATGTTTGTTTTTAAAATCAATCATAGGAGATTGAGTTAACGAACTTTTAATCTTGGTGTCAATGCAAAAATCTATTTCATAGTAATCTTTTTGACTACCATCTAAATTTCTATTGACCTTATACACGTTAAAAGAATACAATACAAATTCATTAGATAATTTATCAGCAATTTTTTGCGCATCGTCAAAATTTCCAATCAAAGCTAGCGGGCAATCATTAAAATTTCTCGTTTCATTATAAAAATTAAATTTCTTAATATTTGCAACTTTCTTTAATATATCTTCATCAACCTTTAATGCTATACACGAAGCAAGAGCATTTATCTTACTTATATCTTTGGGATTTGCATAATGCATACAAGAAAAACAAGGTGGGTATTTTCTATTACCAAAATCAGAATCCAAAAGGCGCGAAGAACTTTTAATTTCTACCCCGCGTATTCCGCGCTTATTAAAAACTTCAAACAAGAAATTTATACTAGCATGTCCCCTAGATACATAATAAAGTGCAGGCATCATTTCACCTTTATTCTTAATAAGAGATTCATCTAAATAATCACCAAAACCAAGGCTAATATTTTCACCTATACCAAAGCTTTTTTCATAACGGTTTTTTAAATCCATATTATTATTAAAATCTACTTTACTCATCTTTAAATTCTCCTATTTTTATTATAACACATAACAAAATGTTTTACAATACCCTTTTTAAAACAATTTTTTACTCAAAAATGTTGCATAGTACTTGCATAATACTCTATAAAATGCGTATTTTTGTTAATTTTTGCCATATTTATTGCGTTTTGGTGCGAATTATGATATAATATAAATAGAGGAAAATATGGAAGAAAAAATAGAATTAAACCAATATCTTGAAACAATTTTTCAAGATAAAATTATCCGCATAGTAATAAGCAACGCAAAGTGCGGAGATTATAGAAAAATTGATATAGAAAACAAAGGTGAAAAATATCTAATTTGCGCCTACACGGACAAGCAAGTTTTTCACCAAAATGTAAATCAAAGTGAGTTAGTAATTTATCTAAAAAATTGCACAGAAAACTTCAAGCAATTTAACTTTTTTAGTAATGATTTTGAGTATATGATTAAGTTTTCAAAAAAAGAAAAAATCTTTTTCAACAAAACTAAAAATAAATCACAAAAAATTGAAATAAATTTGCAAAATAATCGTCAAAAACATTATATTTTATCTGAAAACACTATCATACCCCCGCTTGTTGATATGGGGATTTTTACTAAAAATGGTAAAATTGTTGCGTCTATGTATGATAAATTTAAGCAAATAAACCGATTTATTGAAATTATTGACGACTACATTAATGACAAAAATTTTGAATCCTTAAACATAATTGATTTTGGTTGCGGGAAGTCATATTTAACATTTATTATTTACTACTATTTAACCGAAATTAGAAAAATAAAAGCAAACATTGTTGGGCTTGATTTAAAAGCCGATGTCATAAAAAACTGCAATTTAGCGGCACAAAAATATGGTTATGCAAATCTTCATTTTGAACTTGGAGATATTAACGGATATAAAGCGAAATTCCCTGTCGATATGGTCATAACTCTGCACGCTTGCGACACCGCAACGGACTATGCCCTATTTAACGCGATAAATTGGGGGGCAAAAATGATTTTTTCAGTTCCGTGCTGTCAACATCAAGTCAACGAAGAAATCAACAGCGAGCAGTATAATATAATAACACGCTATGGCATTGCAAAAGAACGAATTTCCGCGCTTTTTACCGATATAATTAGATGCAACTTGCTTACGACTATGGGTTATAAAACTCAACTATTGGAATTTGTAGACCTTGAACACACACCTAAAAATTTGCTTATTAGGGCTAATTTTAGCAACATTCCACAAGCAGTAAAAGATAGAGCATTGCACGAAGTTGAGAATTTGCAAAACACATTCAACTTCAAGCAAGAGTTATATAAATTACTTAAAACTAACGGAAAAATTGCATAATATATGAAAAAATCACGTTTTTACGTGATTTTTTTACTATTTTACAAAAAAATAATGCCCTAAACGATGTTAGAGCATTTTATATTAATCCTATTTTTTAGAAGTGCTTGGTTGTATACTCTTTCCAAAGAGCGCAAGAACTGCGTTGATAAGGAAGATTACACCAGCAATGATGCAGAATACATCTAATAGAGCCCATTTAGCAACAACTAAAAGAATACCGATAACAATCAAAATGATTGGTGAAAGTATAGCCATAAAGCCGTTCTTGAAATTCTTGCAAATTTCCATAATACCATAAACGATAAGAAGAACACCAAATATAAGCAACACGATGTCAGCAATTAACCAACCACAAACGATGATTGCGATACCAACAACTAATTCAATAATACCTTTGGTCATATCTTTGTTTTGAATCATATCAAAAATACCCATCACAATGAAAAGCACGCCAATGATAGTCATAAGAATACCCAATGAACCGCCTTGCAAAATGATAAGCAACAAACCAATAACAGCAAACAAAATGCAGTTAATGATATTATTTGTCGATAGGTCTAATTTTGCCATTTTCCTCTCCTTTTCCAAAGATTTGGTTGAATTTCAACCTATTATATTATATAACAACTGGTAAATTTAGTCAACTAAATTGGAAAAATGAAAAATTTTAGACACTTTTTACCACTTTGTTTAGAGAAGTAAATAGTATTATACAAAGTACTTGTATTACGAGGAACGAAGCGACGCGACAATCGCGCCTTTAAAAACAAAAAAGCAGTATACACTGCCCTAGTGGAGCAGGTGAAGGGAATCGAACCCTCACGGCAAGCTTGGGAAGCTCGTATTCTACCACTAAACTACACCTGCATATTCTTTTATATTATATATCCTTTTTGCGATTTTGTCAAGAAAATGCAAAAAAAATTACCTAGCTTACACAATTTTTCCAGTTTTTTCATAAATTTATGTATTATCCAGCATTTAATAAGAGATAATAAAATTAAGGATAAATAACGGAGGTTAAAAAATTATGAATCCTTTTGAAACAGAATCACAGGAGTTAAACTCCTATTTTATGAACTGGGCGAAAATGTACGCAAAACCTTACGACAAAGAAACAACTAGCCCATTTACAAAAGTTCGTGTAATTTTAATGAACGGAACTGAATTTGAATCAAACTGGTATCTTCACCAATTTGCTCGCCACTGCACAGACCCAGACATTAAACGTCAAATTGCAATTGTGCGTGCACAAGAACAGCAACAACAAAAGCGCATTGCAAGCCTTAAACCAAAAATGAAAATATGCTTGAAACAACAATCGCTTATGAGCAACTAGCCATTGAATTAACTGCAATTTTGGCACAAAATGAGCGCGACCAAGACAATTTAAACGCGCTTAACTTCGCACTTCTTGAAGATTTTGACCACCTTTACAGGTTCGCAAACCTTTTAAAAATGGACTATGACATTGATGCCGACTGTCTTGTAGGCAAGTTTACAGAAATTATGCCCGGCAGACCTACCATATCAGAGCACCGCTACCCTACTGACAACATCAAACGCAGTCTAAACAACGACACAGCGCACCCTCAATCAATCTTGATTTCTTCAATTATCACCGCAGCCGAGCAACAAACAATGAACTTCTATATGAACCTTGCCAACTTCTACAAAAACGATTACGGCAGAAAGTTGTTTAGTGAAATTGCCCTAATCGAGGAGCAACACGTTTCACAATACGAGTCGTTAAAAGACCCAACTTGCACTTGGTTAGAAGGCTGGGTTATGCACGAGTATGTTGAGGCTTATCTATATTACTCAATGATGCAAGACGAAACTGACGACTATATTCGTTGCATTTGGGAAGACCACTTCTATATGGAAATTGCACACCTCAAACTTGCAACATCGTTGCTTAAAAAATATGAAGGCAAAGAATATACTGACCTGTTCCCTGAACCAGATTTTCCAAAACTTATCAAATTTGGAGAAAACAAAGAATATATACGCAAAGTTATTGCTTCAACTGTTCGCTTGACTGGTTGTGGTGAAGATTATTGCGAAAATACCGAGTTGCCAGAAGATTCATACTTCTTCCGCCACCAACGCACTTTGAATGGCGATGTTGAATGTGTTCCTAGCCACGATGTAATCAATCGCGCCATTGATAAACTCGGAAAAGACTATCGCTATCAAGACAGCCCTCACCCAATTGAAGAACTTGGCGACCGCAAAGAGGATAATACTACGGTCGGCCGTGAAGGTATGTTTAAAAATGAAGAGGAATAAAATTCCTCTTTTTTATTTTATTATTTAAAGGAAGAAAGTATCTTTAAGTACAGAGATTTCTCGATGCGCTACGCTTACTCGAAATGACAGTCCGCGCACATACAACAAAAGCCTGTCATTTCGCCTTCCCGCTTGCGGGAAGTCGGCCGCCCCGTTGGATTTTATGCAAGTGATGGGCTGGCGGCCGCCAGATAAAAGCCCATATAAGTAAATCTTACTCAAATTTTAACATAGTGAGTGGAGAAATCTCAATAAATAAATGCAATCTCGCATTAAAAACAAAAAACACGTGGAAACTCGTGTTTTTTGCGGTTACAATAAAAAATTTTTGGATAAGCATATATTCTTTATGCTTGTTATTATTGTAACATATTAATTTTTAAAATGCAACTATTTTTTAAAGTTTTGTGAAATTTTTGTGAAATCTCGCCTCTTTGTCATTTCGAGTAAGTGTAGCGCATCGAGAAATCTCAGTAATTAAGATACTTCTCGCCTTATATCCCCCGTGACGGCGACTTTGTCGCCGAGATTATCGCGTCGCTCCGCTCCTCATAATGACACGGGGGACTGTCATTTCGAGCATAGTCGAGAAATCTCAACAATAAAAGGCACTTCCCTTCCTCTTTGATACTAAAAATATTGTGTCATTGCGAAGCACGAAGTGCTGTGGCAATCTCGCCTCTTTGTCATTTCGAGTAAGTGTAGCGCATCGAGAAATCTCTGCAATAAAAGGTACTCCCTTCTTTTTAAATTATTGGGAAATGACAACAAAAAAAGAGGACTCTGCCTCTATTTTTCTTCTTTTTTGCTATCTTTTTTAGTTGAAATTGGTTCTGGAATTGTAACCGCTTCTTTCATTGATGCAAACAAACTTGTAATATTTGCAATATCGGTGGGAACAATCAATTTTGTGCTTTCACCGTCTGCAACTTTTGCAAGAGCCTCATAACCTTTCAGTGTCAAGTACGCTTGGTCTGGGTGAGCATCGACAATCATTTTAATTGCGTCCGCCATACCCTCTGCCTCTTTGATAAGCGCAAGACGTTTTGCTTCTGCGCGCAAGATTTCAGCTTCCTTCTCACCCTCTGCTACCAAGATATTACTACGTTTCTCACCTTCTGCAATCAAGATTGCTTCACGGCGTTCACGTTCGGCACGCATCTGCTTCTCCATAGCTTGTTGAATATCTTTTGGTGGAAGGATATTTTTCAATTCTACACGATTAATCTTAATCCCCCAAGGGTCAGTTGCCTCATCAAGTACCAAGCGCATTTTGCTGTTTATGGTATCACGAGAAGTTAGAGTTCCGTCAAGTTCAAGTTCGCCGACCAAGTTACGCAAAGTTGTTGCGGTTAAATTCTCGATAGCCGAGATTGGTCTTTCAACACCATAGGTATAAGCCTTTGGGTCCGTGATTTGGAAATATACAACTGTATCAATTTGCATTGTAACGTTATCTTTTGTAATAACAGGTTGAGGTTTGAAATCCTGCACTTGTTCTTTTAGACTTATTTCGCCACCAGCCTTGCGGTCAAAGAATGGCAAAATAAAGTGAATACCCGTATCAAGCACGCGGTGAAATTTACCCAAACGCTCGATAACTAGAGCAGTTGACTGGCGCACAACCTTGATGCTCATACCCAAAATGATGAAAGCAACCACTGCAAGCACCACGATTACTATAATTGCAACTACTGACATAAATTACTCCTTACTTTCAATTTTTTCGCTGTCTGCTTCATTGTCAACTGGCACGGAAGCAATCATTTCTTTAACAATCAATTTATTACCTTGAACTTTCTCGATTACAACGAGTTTTCCCTTTTCAATAGGCGCACCATTTTCCGTTACAGCAGACCAAACAACACCTGCGATTTTGACTTCACCCATTTTATCCTTTGTAATCTCTTCAAGAAGTTTAACTTCCTTGCCAATAAGAGAGTCTACATTTGTCTTTTCGTTAGTTTTGCGCAATACGAAGCGTAGACACAATTTACGCAAAGCGAGCAACAACACAAGGGAAATAATGATACACGAAATTATTTGCCATTCGAGAGCAAGCCCGCAAGCGGACATAATGAGCGCAACAAGCCCACCGACAACGAACCAAATGCCTACCATTTGCAAGGTAAAAGCCTCGATAAGCGCACTTGCACAAACAACAGCCAACCAAATATAAATCATTAACATATTTGACGTCCTCCTTTCGCCTTTATTATATAATAAATGAATATAAAATACAATCTTTTTTATGTATTTTATAAAAAAATTGAGGTAATTCCTCAATTATCTTTGTTGTTCAACTTCGAAAGTATTTCTTCTTTCAATTTGCTCACAACCTGCTTTCATAATTTCAAAAATATTATCCATTCTCTTCTTAATAGCGTTTTCATAAGCAGTGTTTGCTCTGCCAGTTGTAGTCAATTTCAACACTTCACTATGAACTTCTTTTCCATCGCGATTTACCAATTGAACCTTAAAAGGATACATTTCGTGAGGCGCATTGCTTATGATTTTTAATGTATGAATATACATCAATATACTTGCGCTTTTTGAAGGCATCAAGATAGTTTTTTTAAATTGCTCACTATAAACTGAAACATAATTAAAGTTATCAGTAGCATCACCGAATTTTGAAGCAAATTTATCTAAAGATTTTCCAAGTTCTTTTGCGCCAACAACTTTTTTAGTAGTTTTAGCAACACTTTGTTCTGTCATTATGCACCCATTTCCTTTTCTTGTTCAGTTTTAATTTTTTGAGCATTTTCCTTTGCTTTTCTTTCAGCCTCTGCCTTTGCAACAATCTCTCTTACTTTATCTTCTTTTAAATAATTTGTACCATAACACATAAAATATTCTCCTTTAAAATTTTGGCTAATTATAGCATAATATGTACGCAAAATCAATAAGGAAGATACAAAAAATTACATATTTTTACGATTTTTTACGTGTTTGCAAATTAGTGTAAAACAAAGTATAATTATGCAAACAAACACAATGCCACCACCCACAGAAAGCCATACAATGAGCGATTTATCTTCAACAAGACCCGCGACACAAACAATTCCGTTTGCTCCCATTGTAAATGTTATTTTGCCGTCCGTAATTGAATAATCAAGTTTAGTAAGTTCATCACTTAAAATAAACAATTCAAAACCTTCGTCAAATTCTTCAATTTCCAGAGTATACGAATAAACTGGTGCGGAAGACCTGCTGGCAAGTTTCAAAGATAAATTAACTTGCTCGATTATGGAAATTTCGTATGCTTTAACTAGTGTATAGTTATCAGGCAATTCGATGCCAACAGAATTAGTTACATCGTCAACATTAAGAGTTGATGTTGAAGCAATTTCGCCACTTACAGATAAGCCAACCATTCCACCAACGGCGGTAATTTCATTTGGAATGATTTGAAAAACGCAAGTATTGTCAATCAACACAAAATTTGCGCTATCAGTTTTAGCTGTTGCGGTATAAACACCAACCGAAGTTGCACCTTGTGTGACATACAACTCGGGAGCGCAATCAGGGTTCATATTATCTGCAAGCACAATTTTGGGTTTAGGTGAAATAACCTCACCAGTATAAACAAGTGTAGTATTTTCAAACATCACAGAACAAACACGAGGTGTAATTGTATAAGTCTTCGTTGCATTAGTCAGATTTATATTAGGATTTCTACAAATTGCAGTGGCAACGTGAGTTCCAGCGTCCAAACCGCTTGCTTGAATTGACACTTCAAATGCATAGCCACCATTATCAAAACTAATATCTGGCTTAATAATGTAGCCCGTGTAAACAAATTCGGTCGTACCCCACGTAATTTCTACATCTTTTGGAGTGATTGCAAAGGCACAACTACTATTTTTAAGTACAAGATTCGTATCTGCACAAACCGCAATCGCTTCGTAGTTCCCTACATTTGTTTGCTCGCCTGTGATTTCAAGAGAATATTCATATTCAAATGGCAAAGTTATATTTGCGGTTGGCGCAAAACTATTCATATTAAATATATGAGATTTTTCTCCCCACGCAACTTCAGCCTCATATGGTAAAATTGTGTAAGAAATTTCTGCATTTGTTAGTTTAATGTTTTTGTCTTGGGTTGAAAGCCTTGCAAAATGAGTATTTGCGTTAATTTCTGCACCAAAGGTTTCAACTTCAAAAATATATTTTAATTCCGAATTAAACGAATATGTTGGAAAATGTTCAGCATTATCAAAAGTAAAGGTCAAATCACTCCAAACAACAGCCACGTCTGCTTGTTCAATAAGGAATTTGCAAGTAGGGTTTATAATTTTAAAGTTCTTATTTTCACAAGTTGCAGTTGCATAGTACTCACCTGCATTTGTTTGCGCACCACCCAATGTTATCACCAAACTCTGCGCAAAATCTGGTTTTGTGTATGTTATTGTAGGAATTTGTGGGTTTGTGTTAAAAGTTAGCGACGTGTCAGAATAATTCAGAGAAATTTCATATTCCTTTATATAAAAAGTTGTTTGTGCGTTGACCAATCTTACATTTTTATCCTCTGTTGACACGGTTGCGACATACGAATTTACCTCGGTTCCTAACCCTGAAATTGAAGTAGTAATGTTGTAACCTTCAACAGGGTTTTCAATACTATAACTTGGAGATTGTTTCTCACCATTATAAGTTAACGTATTTGCACCCCAAACAATGTTGCAGGTGGCTGGAATAATCGTAAACTCACAAGTTGGATTTGTAAATGTTATGTTTTTATCCGTTGTTGTAATTTCTGCGCTATGAGTCCCCGCACCGCTGGCTTTGCCTATTACTTTATGTTCAAAAGCATAAACAAAAGGAAGCGTAATAGAAGCCTGTGGACAATGCAATCCATTGTCAAACGTAAATTCTAAATCAGTCCATTTCACTTTTTCGGCATAAGGGTTGATTTTGAATTCTTTTGTTGCATTATTTAAGACAAAATTTCCGTCAGATATTGTGCAGGTGGCAGTGTAGTCGCCTACATCTTTTCCGCTACCATCAATTGTTAAAATCGGGGTTTCATAGTTGTCAATCCCTGTTGATATTGAAGCACTTGGCTTTTGAATTTTATTGTTGAAATATAAAATTTCATCACTCCAAACAACTTCAATATTCTTTGGATTAATCACTACCTCAATAGAATTTGATTACAATATATAATTTACTGCAGATTCGCCGATTAACTTCAAATTTATATTGTAAGTATCGGCATCAAATGGTAATTCGCTGATATACTCGTAACCTATAAAATCAATATCGCTCTCCAAAACATTTTTCAGAGTCAAGTTTGGTGCAAAACTGCTTCCGTCAAAAGTTTTTGAAAAATTTGTTTCTTCAAGAGAAATTTCTCTTTCAAAAATTGTATAAGTTGCTTGGTTATATGAATCCAATACAAAATTATCATTTGTTAAAACGGGAACAATTTCATAAATTCCTGCGTTTAATTTAGTAGGTTTTTCATTATTTTTAACAAGGTCGAATGTTACACCACATTCAAGCCCATTTAATCCATTAAGTTTATATTCAATTTGCTTTAAATCGTCGCCATAGCAACTGGATTGACTGGCGATTTCAAGTGTAAGTTTCGCTTCAACGATTTCAAATGTAATTTTATCATTTACAAGGCAATATTTATCCTTATCCGCGCCAATCAATGTAATAATTGCCTCATATTCTCCCACATCGACAACGTCTATATTGTATGAATATGCAATATCGTCGGCTTCATTTGCTTTAACTATTTCGGCAAATTCAAGCACTGGAACGCATCCGTTATAGGTATATTCTGTTTTCGTAAGTATCGGGGTAATTTCGCTAATTGTTTCTTCTGGTTCAGGTTCTGGCTCAACTCCGCTACAAGAATGAATTTTATCAAAATTTGACACAATGCGCGCACAAGTTGAACAATAATTCCAATTTTCACCCAACGTGCTTACAATAGATGTCGCATTTTCTTGCGTAATACTAACGTCGCCATTTTCTGTTTTAAAAAGCGCATTTGCGCCATCATAGGTTAATACATTGCAGTATTCCGCCATTGTATCCGAATTAGAAACGCGACCAGTACAAATTGATTCAGCTTTTACTTCACCATTAAGTGTTAAATAAACTGCTGAATTTTCAACTTTATTTCCACCAATATCGCGACCAAATATTCCGCCAAAATACAAAGTTTTATTATCAGGGTTGTCAATCGTTACATTTAAATAAATGATGCAGTTCTGTATTAAAGTATCAGTTGAATTACCAATCAAGCCACCGAAATGAACAGTACCCGTTATGTCTAAAGTAACGAAGATATTTACAATTAAATTTTTAATTGTAGCGCCATCTGTATAGTTAAATAAACCGAAATTACCCGATGTTTTTTCAAAATCTAAAATTGTTATGCTATGATTTTGTCCATCAAATGTTTCTGAATATTTTGAAATATTTGAGCCTATCCCTGTTGAAAGATTGTCGATAGTAATATCCTCTGTTAAAACAGAATCGGTTGGGTTGCTTTCAAATTTTGCAAAACTTTCTGCATCGCTAATCTCGATTGCTTCGGAAGCGCGTGCTGGAGTCCCTACAAAAACAAACAATAAAACAAGCAAGGCAGAAAACGCAATTCCCAACACCCCTTTGTAAAAGTTGGTTTGCATTTTTATTCACCTTTTGTATTTTTTTTATTAATTATATACTAGTGAAATATTTTTTCAAGAGTTTTTATAAAAATTTTTACAAAATTTGACATTTTTCGACAAAATTTTTGTAAATTCTTGCCGATGACAATTTAAAAACAAAATAAACTACATATTTTAACAAAAAGATGCAATATTTAATTTTAAAAATCAAATTAATTTTGTACAACTTTTTTAAATTTTTGTCATAAAATAATTTATTAATAGTTGACTAATCGTTTTTTTTGTGATATAATATGTTTGTTTTACACGTGCGAGCGTAGTTTAGTGGTAAAACTCCAGCCTTCCAAGCTGGCTATGAGGGTTCGATTCCCTTCGCTCGCTCCAATGAGGATTATATCCTCTTATTTTTATGCGGATGTGGTGAAATTGGCAGACACGCTAGATTTAGGTTCTAGTGGGAAACCGTGGAGGTTCGAGTCCTCTCATCCGCACCAATTCTTGGTGCTTGAGAGAACTCGAGCATTTTTTTATAAAGTGCAGGCGCGAACAACTCGCGTACACCTCCACTTTTATTGATGTACTCTCGACTTTTTCCGTGCTTCATTTATATTATTCCGCTCGCTTTACTATTGACGCTTTGCACAATTCTTGTACTTTGCTACCCCCCCCCCTTTTTTTTTAATGTGGCTTTTTCTATTGCTTTTTTG
>JAFUJK010000019.1 GCA_017468205.1 Clostridia bacterium | reverse complement strand
TAAATTTATGTGATATAATTCTTTATCATAAAAACAATTTATACACAACTTTTAGTGAAATAAATTTTATTTAAACATTTTTCTTTATTTTCCCCTAATTTTTTTATTTTTTCTTAATGCTCTATTTGCACTAATGTTTGATAACTCCTTGACATTTTTTAACTTTTGGGATATACTATTTATATATAAGACAAGGAGCGCATACAATGTTAGATGCAAAGAAAATTCTTGCTAATATGCAGGAGTATAAAATTAAATTAAAAAACAAAGGTTTCGAGTTAGATGAAGAATATTTTATCAATTTAACAAACGAAATTTCAAAAAACAAACAACAATGTGAACTTTTGCAAAGCCAACGCAACAGTGGTTCAGACAAAATTGGTAAACTTGTGCAAGCCAAGGCAGATAAGGCAGAAATCAACGCTATAAAAGAAGAAATGACCGCGCTTACAGAAACAATCAAGGAACTTGAACGTTTTGTCAAGGAAAAAGAAAAAGAATTGCGCGATTATATGCTTTATATGCCAAACGTCTACGACGACACCACCCCTATCGGAAAAGATGACAGCGAAAACGTGGTTGTTGCATACTACAACGACAAGCCTGAATTTGACTTTGAACCAGTAGAGCATTATGTTTTGGGCGAAAAAATGGGCATTTTTGACTTTGAGCGTGGCGCAAAACTTGCGGGTGCGCGATTTACTGTTATGAACGGAGCTGCAACTATGCTTGAAATGGCAATAAAGAATTTTCTACTTGAAACAGCAATGGAAAATGGTTTTACGCCTGTTAGTGTTCCGTTTATGGTTAATCGCAACATCGCCGAAGGCACTGGGCAGTTGCCAAAATTTGAAGAAGATATGTTCAAGACAACAAATGAAGGAAAGGAACTTTTTCTTATCCCAACAGCCGAAGTTCCTGTTACAAACCTTTTCAACAACGAAATTTTAAAAGAAGAAATGCTTCCTATCAACTATTGCGCACTTACTCCTTGCTATCGTGTTGAAGTTGGCAGTGCGGGGCGCGATGTCAAAGGTATTTTTAGACAACACCAGTTTGAAAAAGTTGAAATGGTGAAATTCTGTGCAAGCGACAAATCTTGGGAAGAATTCGACCGCTTGACCGCTAGCGCACGTCGTGTTCTTGATAAATTAGGCTTGCACTACCGCGAAGTTACTCTTTGCTCTGGCGACCTTGGTTTTGGCGCGTGCCACTGCCACGACTTTGAAGTGTGGCTTCCTGGTCAACAGAAATATCGCGAGATTTCAAGTTGTAGTAACTATCTTGATTTCCAAGCACGCAGGGCGAACATCCGCTATACTAACGCAACAACAAAGAAAAACGAATTTGTTTGTACTTTGAATGGTTCTGCAATGCCAATTGGGCGCACAATGATTGCAATTATGGAAAATTATCAACAGGCTGATGGGTCAATTTTAATTCCAGAAGCATTGAAAAAATGGCTTCCATACACTAAAATTGATGCAGACGGAAATTTGGTAAAATAATATAAAATAGCACTATAGGTGCTATTTTTTGTTAGTATGTTGCAGTTTTTGGACTGTATATGCCTTTTTTATAAAACAAAAACCTTCTCCTGTGTCAATATGAGAAAGCGCGAAGCACTGACGTGATAATTTCAGCAACTTGTTGCGTAATAAAAGCCGAGATTGCACCCAAGTGGAACAAGTTGCCAGCCTGATTGTTTATGCTTGATTAATAAATAGTGTTAGGCTGACTGTTGGGCTTCGCCCGCCTCACAATGACACGATTATTTATAACATTATAAAAAATAGCGCGATGCGCTATTTTCATATTTTATGTTAAATTCCCAGTATTATTTGTTTCGGTGTTCACATTTGCACTTGTTTCACTAAATTTTGCTGTAATAATTTTGCCTTTCACATCATCATAATTTAAACGAGCACTCCAATCTGAACTGATAAGTTCGTCGTTAATGTACCAGCCATCAAATTGATAACCATTTAGTTTGAGACGTGCAACGACCGTTATCGTGTCCCCATCTTCAAGATTTTCGTAATCATCTCCAACCAATTCCGCACTTCCACCAATTGTAGATTGCACAACAACGCCGTCAATAGATGCGCTTGTCGAAATATTGTTGTTCTCAATCGTTGGCGCAGAAGTGTTTAGCGTTACCGATACGCTGATGTTATTTATGAGATAATTAAATGTCAGCGCGAGAATGTTCGCTGGTTGGTTAATTTTGTAATCAATACTCAAACAATTTGGACTTGTCGCAATGCTTCCAGTCGTATTTTCAAATAAAATCGTATTTCCATCAATGGTAATACCGTTGAAATAGTATCCACTTCCAGCCGTTAGATAATATGTTGCATAGTAGTTTTGATTGCGCTCAATGTCGGTTGTAAATGATTGATTTCCAGTAATTGTCGCGGTGTAATATTGCTTGAATACTGCGGTGTATGTCTGCGAGGTTGTCGCCGATACGGATAATGGATTTGTCGTGTATTGCCCTCCTCCGCTGTCCTGCCAGTACGCAAAACCATATCCCGCTTTTGGTGAAGCAGTTAAATATACTAACGTGCCACTTTCATATGTCCCTCCTCCATTCACTGTACCATAAGAAGTGTTGGACGATGTCGCCGTTATCGCTACACCTGATTTGAAATAAGCCACACAATTTACATCATCTGTTATTACAAAAGAATACGGATTTTTCTCAACACGCACACCATCAACCATCCAATAGTCGAATAAATAGCCCGAGTTTGGGGTCGCTGTGATAGTAATAGACTGATTCAGTTTGCTTATTCCTTCTTTATTAACAGTACCTTCAATTAAATTATCCGCTGACATATTTATTTCTAAATCTATATATTGAGCTAATTCTTTTAAGGATATATGTGCAGCAGGGCGTACACCATAAGCAGTTGTAACAGTTGCGTATATCCAATCATTACCTTCATACTCTAAACCTAAAGCAGCAGTATATGAAGAGGCGCCTGTCCCTGACCTTAAGCTACATGCAGAACTTATAGTATTTGAAAATTTTCTATCCGTATTATTTAATCCCCATTGACCAGAATACACTGCATCACCAAAACTACAATTAGAAGAATCATTCCATGCAACTTCACTCCAAGAAGGTAGCCACATAAAATCTCTTTCACCAATTACCAAAGGCATATTATCACAAGAAGATAATCCAGACCCATCAGTAGTAAATGGATAGGAAACTTCTGAAATACCAGTTTTTAAAATTTGATATCCAACTAACTTAGGCGTAGCAAATATCGCCTGCAATGTTCCACTTGATTGCGTAACTAACGGATAAAAAGTATTAGCAATATAATTTTGAATAGTAGAATTTGCATAAGAATCGTAATTGCTTGTACTTACCTTACTGGTATTCCAAACACTCGTAATATATGGTTCTGTTAGCCATACTGTTAAATAATCTTTATAAAGATAAGTCGCCTGCCAATATAACGAATCACCTGACGTTCCATTTTTATACCCCATAGGAAACACAACAGAACCACCAATATTCCCCGAACTTCTCGTAGTAATATTATGTGCTGTATATGTATTAGTATTGTTAGGATTATCCCAAAATTTTATATAAGTTAAAAGTTCATTTACACTTGTTGTGTTTATTGTTCCATCTGTATTAAATAAATTTGTGGTTACATTAGCACCTTCAATTGTAGCATTAGTCTTATTAAATATAACAAACATAGTACCGCCGATTGTGGCGATAAAAAGGAGGGTTAAGGAGAGAATTAGGGCGATTATTTTTGTTTTGTGTTTTGATTTAGTTGCAAGATTATCATTCCTCTCCCCCTCTGTGGCTGCAACAAGTTGGCGAGATTGCCGCGTTGGGCTATGCCCGCCTCGCAATGACACAGATTGGGGATTTTTTAGGTTTTTTTCTTCGATTTTTAAATCACTGAAAATGCCGTTTTTATCGGCTTTTTCAACAATTTTAGGGCTATTTAAATGCCCCCCCCCCCACGGGTTTGGGCGGTGGATAAGTGCTCGTTTTTCATACGATATTCCTCCATTTTCCCCTTGCTGGCGGTGATAAATCACCGAGATTGCCACGCAATGCCTTCCCGCTTGCGGGAAGCCGGCCGCCCCGTTGAACTTATTACAAGTTATGGGCTCGCGGCCGCCGGACAAAAGTCCATATGAGAAATTACAATCTCTTTATGCAAGGGTTTTTATTTATTATATCACAATTATTGACAAAATACTAACAAAAATGCGAGGTTGGACAAAATTTTTGATTTTTTCACATTTTTTAGACATTTTTTTACTTATTTTTCACCAATTTAAATTTACATAGTTACATAATCGCCTTTTAGACAAAAATATCGCAAAAATCCATTTCCATAACTATATTCAATTTCCTTTATTTTTTTTGAAAAACTTGGTATAATAATTCTAAACTATGGCGGAGGTGCGCGAATGGACAAACACCCACACACAATGAAAGCGGACGAGGTTTTAAATCAATTCAAAACTAACGTGAACGGTCTAAGTAGTACCGAAGCACAAGCGCGACTGGAAAAATATGGAGCTAATGAACTTAAATCCAAGAAAAAACGGAGCAAGTGGGCGCTTTTCTTTGGGCAATTCAAGGATTTTATGCTTATTATTTTGCTTGTAGCGGCACTAATTACGGGCATCGTTGCATTGGTTGTAAAAGACTATGGCGACCTAGTTGATGTTGCAATTATTCTAGCGATTGTAATCATAAATGCAATAATTGGATTTATTCAAGAAAACAAGGCTGAAAATGCACTTGAACAATTAAAATCAATGAGCCAGCCCAAAGCGCGGGTATATCGCGATGGCAAATTAGTTGAAGTTCTAACAAGTGAAATTGTTGTTGGCGATGTACTCTATCTTGAAGCGGGCGACGTGGTATGTGCGGACTGTTATATCATTGAGTCAAACAGCCTTAAAGCAGACGAAAGTTCGCTTACTGGTGAGTCGATTGACGTTGAAAAAAGCGCAGATATTGCACTTTCTGCTGGCACAGTGCTTGGCGACCGAAAAAATATGCTTCATTCTAGTTGCGTTGTAACTTATGGACGCGGGCGTGCGGTTGTTGTTGCAACTGGAATGGACACCGAGATTGGAAAAATTGCTGGAATGATTGACTCGCAAGTTGAAGAAACGACACCTATTCAGCAAAAACTCAACAAATTGGGCAAATGGATAACTATTGGCATTCTTATAATTGCAGTAATTGTCTTTATCATCAATGTAGTAATTAAGAATGACAGCGGAGTTGTTGGGGCATTGATGATTGCAATTGCGATTGCAGTTGCAGCAATACCTGAAAGTTTACCCGCAGTTATAACTGTAATTATGGCGACAGGCGTATCCCGAATGAGCAAGCAACGTGCAATAATTCGCAAAATGCACGCAGTTGAAACTTTGGGTTCTTGTCAAATTATTTGTTCGGACAAAACAGGCACACTTACGCAAAACAAAATGACCCTCACGGGGCTTTACACGAACGGGAAATATTATGAAAAATCGCATTTTGGCGCGATTGCAAACGAAAAAATCATTGATTGTATGCTACTTGCGAACGACTGCATTGTGCAGGGTACAAAAGTTGACGGCGACCCTACTGAAACAGTGTTAGTTTCGGGCGCGTTGGCTATGGGGCGCAGTTATGAAAAAGCCACAGCGACATATAAGCGAATTTTTGAACTTCCATTTGATAATGTGCGAAAGATGATGACAAGTTTTAACGATTTTGACGGCAAAATTTATGGATTTACAAAAGGCGCGCCTGACATTGTGTTAGATAGATGTTCATATATAGAAGAAAATGGCAAAATTCGCACTTTAACCAAACTCGAACGCGAAAAAATCAATCTTGAACTGGACAAAATGAATGAAAAAGGCTTGCGCACGCTTGCGTTTGCGTATCGCGAACACAAAACACAACACTTTTCATTTGATGACGAAAACAAACTTATTTTTCTAGGGTTGAGTGCTATGCGTGACCCACCACGCGAAACGACAGCACAGGCAGTTGCAACGTGCAAATCAGCAGGAATAAAGCCAATTATGATTACGGGCGACCACCCAGTAACTGCGCGAGTTATTGCAGAAGAAGTCGGCATTTTTAACAAGGGCGACAACGTGCTGACGGGCGCAGAACTAGATGAATTAAGCGATGAGGAATTTAGGAAAATCCTCCCAAACACGACCGTTTATGCGCGTGTTAGCCCGCAAAACAAGGTGCGCATTGTTACAGAATGGAAAAAAACTGGCGCAGTTGTAGCAATGACGGGCGATGGTGTGAACGATGCTCCTAGTATCAAGGCTGCCGACATTGGCATAGGTATGGGAAAAAGTGGCACAGAAGTTACAAAAGAAGTTGCTGATATGGTGCTAACCGACGACAATTTTGCAACAATCGTTGGTGCGGTCAGCGAAGGGCGCAAAATATACACCAATATTAAAAAAGTTATTCAATTCCTTTTTGGTACAAACTTTGTTGAAGTTTTAACCATTTTACTTGTTACTCTAATAAGCCCCGCACTTGGATTTTTGAGTGCAATTCAAATTCTGTTTATCAATCTTATCACTGATGCTCTCCCTGCCCTTTCGCTGTCAGTTGAGCGGGCGGAAAAAGATATTATGAAAAAAGAGCCTCGACCTAAAAATGAAAAACTCTTCGCGGGGATTTGGGGGTCAATGGTTGTACAAGTTCTTTGGCAAACTGCGTGTGTTGTAGGCACTTTCTACATCGCATACAATTTGACAGGCGTAAACACTCTCGCAACAACGATGGCATTTGCTGTGCTTTCAATTTCGCAAGTTTTCCACCTTATCAATGTGCGCAATATACGAAGCATATTCACCGAAAATCCTTTCCACAATCGACTTTTCTGGTTTACAGTCGTGCTTTGCCTCGGGCTTAATGTTGCAGTAATAGCAATCGCTCCAATTGCTGGAATATTTGGGCTAATTCCTATAAGTCTTGCACAATGGGGCATTGTGTTTGGAATTGCTTTCACGATTATACCTGTTATTGAACTATACAAATTAATTGTTCATTTAATTACGAAAAAAATACGAAAAAAATAAGCAGAAATTTAAAAAGAGCATCTTGCTCTTTTTTTATTTAATTATGCTAGAATACTAGACAATTTTGGCTTTTTTGTGTATAATATGTATTATAAAATAATAGGACACAAAGGGCGGGCGCGCTGGCGAATTTTTGTAAATTCAAAATTCGCCTCGCACGCGGTTAACGCGTGCCGTGCGCTCCTCGCGCACTCGCGCCCGCCCCCGTCCACATATAAGGAGCAAAAAATGAAATTAGGAATTGTAGGGCTTCCAAACGTTGGAAAAAGCACACTGTTTAATGCCCTCACGAAAGCAGGCGCACAAAGCGCAAACTATCCGTTCTGCACAATAGAACCGAATGTCGGAATGGTTTCCGTCCCAGACGAACGTCTTGAAGTTTTGGGCGAAATGTACAAAACGCAAAAAATCACCCCAGCGACAATCGAATTTGTAGACATCGCCGGGCTTGTAAAAGGCGCAAGCCAAGGTGAAGGTCTTGGAAACAAATTTCTTTCGCACATTCGCGAGGTTGATGCTATTGTGCACGTTGTTCGTTGCTTCAACGACTCGCAAATCATTCACGTTGACGGCGGTATCGACCCAAAGCGCGATATTGAAACGATTAATTTAGAATTAATTTTGGCTGATATTGAATCACTTTCAAAACAAATTACACGCATTGAAAAATTTGCAAAATCAGGCGATAAATATGCAAAGGAGCAATTTGCCGTATTCACGCTTGCTCTTGAACATTTGAAAAAAGGTCTGCCTGCGCGTTGTCTTGATTTGAATGCAGACGAGCAAAAGATATTGAAGGAAGCATTTTTGATTACAGCAAAACAAACGTTGTATATGGCGAACATCTCGCAAGAACAGATTGCCAGCGGTGGCGACCAATACACACAAGCAGTAAAGGATATTGCAAAGGCTGAAAATGCTGAATATTTGGAAGTTTGCGCTAACTTGGAGGCAGAACTTAGCGAACTTCCTTTGGACGAACTGGAAGAATATAAGGCGGAATTTGGCATCAAAGAATTGGGGCTTTCCCGCCTAATTAAGGCAAGTTACTCCCTACTAGGGCTAATTAGTTATCTAACAGCAGGCGAAAAAGAAGTTCGCGCGTGGACGATTAAGAAAGGTACGAAAGCACCAGGAGCTGCTGGTGTTATTCACACCGATTTTGAACGCGGATTTATCAAAGCCGAAGTCGTATCGTATGACGCGCTTGTCGCGTGCGGGGGCTTTAACCAAGCAAAAGAAGCGGGCAAGGTACGTATGGAAGGCAAAGATTATGTCGTTGAGGACGGCGACGTAATGCTGTTTAGATTTAACGTTTAATTTAGCACAAGAAAAAAGGAGTAGGCACTATGGATATTATTAAAAATTGTAGAGAAATTATGGACATCGTTCGCAATTCTGTGGCGGATTTTAAAATGGAAACTTTGGACAAGTTGAGCGCGGACGAGCAACTGATGGTGGATATGTTTTCGGCGCGCACCGTGGGCGATATCGTGAGCGCGCTGGTTGAGTTTGCGCACAACGCAAAAAATGCGCTATTGGAAAGTTCTGAATTAGAAAAAAGCATCGAGCAAAGATTTGCTAGATTGGGCAAATCAATTGGGCGTTCTGTGGCATTTGATGTGGCGCAAGAACGTGATAATTTTGAACTCGAATTGCTTGAAAATGGGCATAATCCAAGGCATTCATTTTCGCTTGCATCAAACTCAATTCATAAAGGCATCAATGAGCAAGCCAACAAACTTGAATTTGCAATGATTGAAACTCTGCAATCGCAAAATAATACCCAAAAATCAGAAAAAATATTAAATAAATAGAGAAAAAAAGCAAAGTCAAGGATACGTCCCTGACTTTTTTCATACCTCATATGTTATAATAGAAATTATTAAAATATCGAGGTGTGCAATGTATTCACGATTTAAATCAGAAATTATAGTCAATTTTTTAAAAGAAAACAATTTGAAATTTTCTCAATTTTGCGAACAAGCGAAAGTAAACGAACAAGACTTGTTGGGCTTGATGTTACAGGATTTTTCTGTAAGTTTTAATGTAATTCGCATTCTAAAAGTTTTAAAAATGCATAGTACGGATTTATTTGAATGAATAAGGCATCTTTAAATATATGCTAGATTTTAAATCACTCTCCGTGTCATTGCGAAATGAGAGAGGACTGGCAGCCGATTTCGGCTGGCAAAGTCGCTTCGCTCATTGTGGCAATCTCGCCTTATTAAAACAAAACGCAAAATCTCAATTTTAGGACTAGACAAAAGACATTTGATTGTGTTATAATATTTAATATTATAAATTGCGAGGTAAATATGACAAATATCAAATTTTATCGTTGCCCTATTTGTGGTAACATTGTTATGAAAGTTTTGGACAGTGGTGTGCCTGTTGTATGTTGTGGCAAACCTATGGAAGAAATGGTGGCAAACACTGCTGATGCATCGGGCGAAAAGCACGTTCCTGTTGTTGCGTGGGTAGGCAACAATGTAGGCGTCAGTGTGGGAGTCATTCCGCACCCAATGACCCCAGAACACTATATTCAGTGGATATATCTTGAAAGCACAAAAGGCGGACAACTGCGCTATCTTGAACCTGGCAGCGAGCCAGAAGCAAACTTCCGAATGGACGGAGGAGCAGAACCAATTTGCGTATATGCTTATTGCAACTTGCACTCGCTTTGGAAGCACGAGATTAATCCAGAAAAAGACAAACAATCACTAGACTAAAATCAAAGGAAAAATAATAAAATGTTAGAAAAAAGATATGACTTTTCATCTCGCGAAGAACACTGGCAAGAATATTGGCGCGAGAACGAAATTTACAAATTCAATCCAGAAGCAGAGGAGCGCTATATGATTGACACCCCGCCACCAACAATGAGCGGAAACATACACCTTGGGCATATTGCGAGTTACACTCAACTTGACGTAATCGCGCGCCACCAACGTATGCTTGGTAAATCGGTATTCTTCCCTTTTGGTTACGACAACAACGGCTTGCCAACAGAGCGTTATGTTCAGAAAAACAGCAAACTCAAAATGAATGAAATTACGCGCGGGCAATTTATCGAAAAATGCTATGACGCAATTGACGAACTCAAACCGATTTATCGCGAAGTTTTCTTCCGCGCAGGACACAGTGCGGACTTTGACGAAACATATTCAACTATCACTCCTCGCACGCAAGAAATTAGCCAACGCTCATTCCTTGACCTATACAAAAAGGGCGAAATTGAGCGCCGTAATTCCGCATCTTTGTGGTGTCCTGAATGTCGCACAACAATTGCGCAAAGCGAGATTGATACAGCCGAGTTAGACAGTGTTATGAACTACATCACTTTTGGCATCAAAGACAGCGAGGAGCGCCTCAAAATCGCTACAACGCGCCCAGAACTCCTTAGCGCGTGCGTATGTGTATTTGTTCACCCCGAGGACGAGGCGCGCGCCCATCTTGTAGGAAAAACAGCAATTAGCCCACTATACAATGCCGAGGTTCCAATCATTGCAAACCCTGACGTTGACCGCGAAAAAGGTACTGGTGCTGTAATGTGCTGTACTTTTGGTGATGAAGCGGACGCAAAATGGCAAAAAGAATATAATTTGCCAATACTTGAAGCGATTGCTTACAACGGCAAAATGACAGCGCTTGCGGGCGAATTTGAAGGCTTGAAAGTGATAGAAGCGCGCAAGGCTATAATCGAAAAATTGCGCGAAACAGGCATTCTTTACGACCAAACACCACTTACACACCCTGTTGCAACACACGAACGTTGTGGCACGGCGATTGAATTGCTCACAAAGCCGCAATGGTTTATAAAACTTCTTGACCACAAGGACGAACTTTATCAAGCAGGACTTGACTGCAAATGGTATCCTGAACATATGCAAAAGCGTTTCCTTAACTGGGTTGACGGCTTGAAATGGGACTGGTGTATTAGTCGCCAACGTTTCTATGGAATCCCTTTCCCTGTATGGTATTGTGAGGATTGTGGCGAGGTGATTTTGGCGGATGAAAGCGATTTGCCTGTTGACCCAAGCGCAACTCAACCAAAATGCGCTTGCCCTAAATGTGGCGGTACGAAATTTAAGCCAGAAAACGACGTTATGGACACTTGGGCGACAAGTTCACTTACTCCGCAAATTTGCACGGATATGCTGACTAAAAAAGGCTTGGACGACACCTACACCCCAATGAATTTGCGCCCTTGTGCGCACGATAATATTCGCGTATGGAATTTCTACACCATCGCAAAATCATTGCTTCACTTTGGCAAACTCCCTTGGAAAGACGTGGTTATCCACGGCTGGGGATTGAGCGCAACGGGAACAAAACTTTCAAAATCAAAATCAAATGGTGGCACTCTTGGCCCTGTTGATACTTACAAAAAGTATTCAGCCGATGCAACTCGCTATTGGACAAGTAACGCGAGCCTCGGCAAGGATATTTACATCACCGAAGAAGAATTCAAAAACGGCTTCAAATTGATGCAAAAATTGTGGAATGCAAGTCGTTTTGTCCTTCCTTTCCTCGAAGGCTACACACCTCGCGAAATCGAACTTTTGCCTATGGATTGTTGGATTATCGGCTGTTATAAACAAACTTTTGAACGTTTTATGAGTTATATGGAAAAGTATGAAATGGGCTTGGCACTAAACGAACTTGAGCAACTTTTCTGGAACTTCTGTGATAATTACATTGAAATCGCTAAAAACCGCTTGTACAAGCCTGAAGTTTACGGCGAACACGCAAAAGAAAGCGCGCAATATACATCTCACACAGTTTTGCGCGGAATGCTCAAACTATTCTCAATTTATATGCCTC
This sequence comes from Clostridia bacterium, assembly GCA_017468205.1. Taxonomy (GTDB): domain Bacteria; phylum Bacillota; class Clostridia; order Christensenellales; family UBA1242; genus UBA7867. Next base: position 9,154 of record JAFUJK010000019.1, on the reverse strand, counting down.
ATATAGCAGAAGAGATTTATCAAGATGCCTTTGCCGAATTCGAGGCTTGCAAGTCAATCCACATCAGTAAATATCTTGATTTGGGTAAATATACTGGCAATGATGTTTCAGCAGGCAATGAAGTTTGCGAAATTGTTTCAAAAATTCGTGGTTATAAGTCGCAAAAAGGATTGAGCCTTAAAGAAGAACTTAAAAAAGTTACGATAACGGGCGCACCCCAATTTGTGAAAGATTGTGTGGACGATATTCGCGCTGTTTGTAACATCGTAAATCTTGAATTTGCTGACGGCGAAAAAGACGTAATAATTGAAGAATAAAAATATTGTGTCGGTAATCTCGACGCTTAAATTAAAAAAGAGCCAGTGGCTCTTTTTTGTCATACTTATTTATATTATGCTCCGTGTCATTGCGAAGCACAAAGTGCTGTAGCAATCTCGCCTCTTTGTCATTTCGACCAAGACAAAATTCATTTTTGTCGCGTGGAGAAATCTCAACACTTAAAGAAATTTGTCATTGCGAGGCAGGGCATTGCACTGCTGTGGCAATCTCGCCTTTTGAGCGGAGCGCAAAAAGTCTTGGCAGATTGCCAAGACTTTCGCAACGTGCTTCGCGCGTGCCGTGCGCTTCTTGCGCACTTGCGCCCCGCCTACGTCAATTCATTTGTATTGTTCGTTTCCGTGTTCACGTTATTGCTCGCTTTTGCAAAGTTGGCGGTTATCACCTTTCCTTGCACTTGTTCTTTTGTGAGACGAACACTCAACGCACTTCCCAAATTATTGCCGTCGCTATCCGTCCACCCCGCGAACACATATCCAGCATAAGGCACCGCCATACACACGACCGTGTCGTTGTCGTCAGCCAAATCCGTGCCAGTAAGGCGCACCTCACCACCATTTGTCGCATACACCGCAAGCGCATCAATTCCCGCGCCCGCGCTTTCTTTCATTGTGTTGGGTTGCGTAGTTGTCAAAAGATTGAGAGTTAGCGCACCCGAAAGGTCATAAATGATAAATTTTACGCTATAATTGCTATCTTGTACCATATAATCAATGCCGAAACAGTTGCCTACATTTTTTAGTCTCCCGCGATAATATTCTAGCGCTTGCGCAACGCTAGAATTGCTGTCCACATACGCCTGCGTAATGTAGTATCCACTGTTTGGCGTAACATTTACAATTGCTTCCGTGCTTTCGTATGTGATACTATATGCTGCATTTGAGACATTTACTGTTATTTTATTGTCCCCTAGTGTGTGCGTATTTAAAGTGATTGTTGGAATGTTTGCAACACCTGTTGGAAGTCCAGAAAAATTAAGGGTCAAAACATTGCTAGAAAAAGTGTAGTCATAAGCAACTGCCCCTATTCCACCGCTACCACCTGCCGCTGCGATTTTTATATATTCGTTGGAATTATATTTAAATTGTGGATAATAGCCAGAGGCATATGTTGTGGTGATTGTCGCCGTGGTTGTGTTGTAGGTTGAACGAGTAACTCCTGTTCCTGTTATTAAACTAGAAGATAAGTTTGAAATAGTTATATTTGTAGCAGTCGTTGCTGAAATTGAAATATCTGCACTAACATCATATAAAATCACCGAAACAGTATTAACTGTTGGTCGATAGGCTTTATATTGCGTGTTTGTTAAAGTTGTATAACTGCTTGGTGCAGTCGTAGAGTCTGTGATTGTTGCTGTTGTGCTACCTATTTTTAATGTATTTATGTAATAATTTGTTTTTGCTGTGTAGGTGAACGTTATCGGTGTTGCCGAAGAAACACCATAAAACTGACTTGTCGTATTAACACTACAATTACTACCAACACTAGCAGAAACGTTATATCCAATCGAATTTGCAAGTGCTGAAAGGGAGATGTGAGCGGCTGGACGGACTCCATTACTACTACTGTTCACCGCGCCGCCGTTATCAGAGCCCGAGTAGGTCACTCGCAACGCAGCAGCACTACCACTAGATGAGCCGGAGCGCAACCAACAAGCGTTAGGGGAAACCATAGCCCTATCAGTGGCATCCAACCCCCAAAAGGAAAAAGTTTCATAATAACTTGGTAGCCAAAATTTGTCCGATAATGTTGATATTGCACCATTTACACTCGTGTAAATGCTTCGTGTATATTGTTTATCTTGTGCTGTCTTATAACTACTACTCATAGAACTAGGCGAAACAGTGATTGAATTGAGTACTGGATAATTACCTGCGCAAGTTGAGAAATAGTTTTTAACCGTAGTTTGTATGGTTGAACCATTGTAATTGTTTCCATTAGACGTTGAGGCGTTAAAAACCGCAGTTGTGTAGATTTCACACATCCACACGGTGATTATGTCTGTATTGTTTGGGTCGCGATACACAACCTGCCAGTCGTGCCCAGCCATTGTGATGACTATTGGTGTTCCGCTGTCAAGTGTTCCCACGGTACCTGTTTTTGAGCCTAATCTCCCCATTAATGCAGTATATGTAGTACTATTTACATAATTTTTATTATCTGACCTAACTATATCACCAAGGGAAGTATAACTAGTTAAAGCATTCGGCGAATTGTTTGAAGTCAGGAAATATATGCCCGTTCCTGTGCCTGCCGACAACAACAAAACAATACCAATAATTATACCAACCCATTTTTTCGTTATTGACATAAACATACCCCTATTTTGTTTTTTTAAAGGCTTTTAAATCCTTTGATTACAGAGATTTCTCCACGCGTCCTTGCGGACTTGGTCGAAATGACAATCTATTTTATTGTCTCTCAATTTTAGTTATATATTCTGCTCAAATTTTGAGCATTGAACATATTATACACTATTTGATTGCCTTTGTCTTAACAAATACAAAATTGTATTAATTTTTTTCAAACTTTTATCACTCACTATTCAAAAAACATTAAAAACTATGTTTTTAATCATTTTATAACAAAAAGTTATTAAAAGTCAAATAAAATACAACTTTTTGGATAAATAATTTTTAAATATCACTTTGAAAATACAACTTTTCGTTTTATAATTGTACTAGGTATAAAAATATGAAAGAATTTGCAGAAAAACTAAAAGAATTACGAAAATCACGCGGTTATAGTCAAAGTTATGTAGCGGGAAAACTCAACCTATCGCAAGCAGGCTATGCCAAATATGAGAGCGACCTCGCCGAGCCTGATATGGAGCGGTTGAGAAAAATAACTGAAATTTTTGATATTTCTGTTGCGGAACTTTTAAATTTTGACACAACGAACGCATCAATAAAACTTGAAAAACAAACAGTTACACTTACAACACAAAATGGCGAAAAAGAATTTTCATTAACATCTAAAAACACTAAAATCCTTGAAAAAATCGCAAAAATTTTAGAAGAAGAAAATTAAAATAAAATATTAAAAAAATAGCGTAAAAACGCTATTTTTTTATTTTAATTACTTTCATCTTTTAATTCACTTATAAGTTCGTTTACAACTTTTTTCATTTGTTTATTAGTTTTAATCATTTCCATAATTTTATCACGCGCGTGTATAATTGTAGTATGGTCACGTCCGAATATTTGACCTATTGTTACAAGAGGTATTGCAAGTTGCGTCCACATCAAATAAATACAAATCTGACGAGGCTCGACAATTTCCTTATTTCGCTTGCGTCCTATTAGGTCCTTACGGTCTATCATAAAATACTGACAAACTGTTGAAATAATCTTATCTTGGGTCATTTTTGAATTACTCACCACGACAGGTTCGCCCTCTTTTTCAAGCACTTCTTCCATATACTCACGAGTCGCAACAGTTTTACCATTCAAATTTGCCAAGAAATAAATTTTTCTTAAAATCGCCTCAATTTCGCGAATGTTATAGTTGGACAAATATTCAGCAAGCATATAATCAAGCCCAGGCTCAAATTCATAGCGTTCGAGTTCGATTTTCTTTTGAATGATAAGCAATCTTGTTTCAAAATCTGGTGGCTGAATATCCTGAATAAATCCACTTGCAAAGCGCGAACGAAGGCGTTCTTCAAGGGTTGCAATTTCTTTTGGAGGGCGGTCTGATGAAATGATAATTTGCTTACCTGCCTGATAGAGGTCATTAAATGTATTAAAGAACTCCTCTTGCACTCCTTTTTTATTACTAATAAATTGAATATCGTCAATAAGCAGAATATCTGCTTGTCTATACTTCTTATGGAAGCCGTCCATTCCTTTTTCGTGACGCTCACGAAGAGCCTCGACATATGAATTTGTGAACTGCTCACAAGTTACATAAACAATATTCATATTTTTGAGTTTATGTTCCCAAAGATAGTTACCAATAGCGTGGAGCAAGTGAGTTTTACCAAGTCCAACTCCTCCATAGATAAACAGAGGGTTAAAGCGCACTGCTGGAGCCTCTGCCACAGCACGAGCAGCGGCATAAATAACTTGGTTTGTTGTACCTATAACGAAATTATCAAATGTGTATCGAGGGTTAAACGGATTATCTTGAGCGGACGGCTTGCAAGCGAGGTCAATCGGCGCAATTTCTGGGTGCTGTTCTGCATATTTAGCGATATAATCCTCTTTTTCGCTAGGCAGAAGCACGTGAATATCCTCCACTCCAAAATGTTGCTTCAAAGCCGACTGCATTCGCATTAAATAGACATCAAGAACTTGCGTACGCGCCATTTCAGACGGAGCAACAAGCACAAGCCTATCTTTTTCAAGATTGAGCGGTTGTAACGGAGTTATCCACAAATCCATTCCAACTGAGGTTATGTTTTTGCTAAAATCGGAAAGGCATTGCTCCCAAAGTCTTTCAATATTTTGCATAAGTACCTCCAATTTATCGTTTTTTGTGATGTATTAAATAAGTTTCCTGCAAATAAAAAACACCATTCTAAAAATCACGGAAACATATTTATTATGTATATTTTCACTATATCACAAAAATACCCAAAAGTAAAGTACGTGCGACAGAATATTTTTATAATTTTTACAATCGTAATTTTAAATAATTATCCAAACTTAATACACTGTAAAATTAAAACTTTTTGTTATAATTTGATATATTTTTATTTTTTAATTATTTTTATCTTATTTTTCCGCTAAAAATATACCATTTTTTATAAAACTCTACGGTTCGTGGTAGTAATTTTTTTGATGTATATGATATAATTTGCTGTATAGGAGGAAAAAATGGATTTAATTAAAACAGGTAAATTTATTGCAGAATTGCGAAAGGAAAAAAATTTAACGCAAGCAAAACTTGCAGAAATTCTAGAAATAAGTGAAAAGACGATTTCAAAGTGGGAATGTGGAAATGGTTTTCCAGACACAAGCCTTATTCTCCCCCTTTGCGAAGCACTTGAAATTAGCGCGAATGAACTTCTTTCGGGGTGCAAACTTAATTGTGAGGAATATAAAAAGCACGCAGAAGAAAATTTGATAGAATTAAAAAACCAACACGAGAGAAATTCAAAGCATCTTTTAGCAATTGAATGGGTATTAGTGTTTATTTCGGTCATACCATTTGTTTTGTTTATATATCTAGGACTAGATGTAATTCAAAACCTTGCATTGCAAATCATATTAATTTCAATAGGTTCAATAAATCTTTTACTTGCTATATATTTTAGTTTTAAAATAGAGAAAGATGTAGGCTACTATGAGTGCGCCCATTGCCATCACAAATATATTCCGTCATACAAATCAGTTTTTTGGGCATTGCATATTGGACGCACACGTTATTTAAAATGTCCAAAATGCCACAAGCATAGCTGGAATAAAAAGACTTTAAAAAAAGACTAAAAATCACATAAAATTTAAAAAAATAGTAAAAATTAGCACTTTTTTGCGTTTTTCTAGTAATTTTTACTAATTTTTCAATATTTAACAAAAAAATAAAAAGGGCATATATTATGCTCTTTTACTTTTTAAATCTTTTTATAGGCAACAACATTCTTGTTTGCTTTTTATATTCATTAAAGCCATCTTTTCGAGACTGTCGCCCATCAGCCATTGGAATACTAACACAAAAGAATAGAATTGTGTTAAGTATTGCTCCGCCCAACAAATACCAAGCATCTTGCATATAGCAAACAGATGCTAAACCAATCCCCCACCACATCAAAATTTCACCGAGATAGTTAGGGTGTCTTGAATATTTCCAAAGACCATTACGAATAAACTTATCTTCCGCTTTTCGATATTTCTTGAATTTATGCATTTGACAATCAGCCGTGCCTTGCAAAATCACAGCACAAAGAGAGATTATCAAGAACACAACAGCCCAAGCATTTCCACTAATATCACTTTGAATTATATATACGGCTGGCAACGTACACGCATAAACTATCAGTGTTGGCACAAGATGAATACCTACAAAATTAATAATTGGATAAAATTTGCCTGTTTTTTCTTTTAACATAGTGTAGCGCCAATCTTGACAATTCAGGCCATAGAAAGTATAAGCCCAGTTTGCGGTTAATCTAACACCCCAAATACATACAACAAGCAACATTAATATCGCGAACCACGACATTTCCTCAAAAATTGAAAACGCCAACAAAATCACTATGGGCTGAACACTCCAATAAGGGTCATATACAGATGCATTTTTAAATATAAGACTAAATACAAAAGTTAAAATAGTTGCAACTATATCAGCAAGCAGAAGATTTAACCACATATCAAAAGGCAAAACTATATATGTCAGAATTCCAACAGCAGATACTACTATATAAATTATAGAAAGTATAATAAAACTTGCAGTCCGATTTTTTATCATTTTTTACTCCAAAATAGTGTTTTTTAATGTTTTTTTGCGTTTTTTTCGCATTTTTTGGTGTTTTTTATTAAAATATAACGCAATTTTGCATTTTTGTCTTTTGGTTTTGCATAATCTATCCCCACGCGAGGGGCTGTTGTGTATGAATATTTTTCACCATCATCAAGCAAATAAATCAATGGATTTCCTACAATTTTTTGCCCATTAAGTTCTTTTGTGATGTTTAATAACTTGGTAGCGCGCGCTGGGCCTTCGGCGCCAACAACTCCACGAATCAGCACCGCCTCAGGCTCTCCAACATTTTTGCTAACTATATTAAATAGATAGTGCAATCCATAGCAGAGATAAACATAAATTGTACCGCCGTCTTGCCACATCGGTTCTGTACGTGCCGTTCGTTTATTTTGATAACTATGACACGCACTATCCTCAATACCTAGATACGCCTCCGTTTCGCAAATCTGCGCACAAACCTCTACCCCACCAATGCAAGTGTATATCCATTTACCAATCAAATTTTGAGCCAATGTTTTCGTATCGACTCTAAAAAAATCTAAATTATCAATCTTTTTCATAACTCAATTATATCACATTACCGCCATATGCTCAACCAAATTTTATAAGAAAATCTATTTTTAACAATATGTATAATAATGTAATTTTTGCAGGAATGTGTCAAAATATTGTCATTATATGTATATTTTTTGCAGTTATATTGCAAAAAAGAGCATAATGCTCTTTTTTTAATTTTATCTATTCAATCCTAACTGCTCGCGCTTTTTCTTTGCAAGTGTACCCAATTTATGAGTGCCATCCCTTATCCCACAAGCTAAATTATATTGCTCGTCAAAAGTTTCATTCAATTTCTCAAACGATGTAGCGGACAACATCGGCTGATATATTGTACCTAATTCGAGTTGTGTTTTTTGTGCGATTTTAATCAAATTTTCAACTTCAGGACTAGCGACAAGCACATCAAACCCCGTTTGCCCCAATAAAACAAAGTATCGGTCATTGCGCTTTTCAATAAAATAGTAATTAATTTCCTTATATTCATTAGCATATAGGTCGTGAAAATCGCTCAACAACGCAAGAGCCATCGAAGTTACGTCGGGACTGTTAGATTGAATGATATTTTCATTATTTTTAAGTAATTTTGCTTGTTTTCTGTTACCAAACATAAATATTACCCTCTCTTTAAATTTTTCTAATTATAACATAAACACTACCCCATTGCAATACCTATTGATAAAATTTGTATTTAGCTATTTACTAATATATTATTATATGATATAATAAAAAAAATTCTAGGTGATGCTATGTTAAAAAAATACACATTCGGAAACACAAAAATTTGTTCAAACTTCTACAAAAGCGCTCCCTTTTTGCCACTTGATACTATTTATAAAAATGAAAGACGCACAAGTTTTTTATTGCTGAATACTCATTATTTTCAGCCCAATAAAGTAGGCAAAATGACCGCCCGTAGTAATATTGATTACACAAATTACGCACCACAATTTGCAGGTGGAGTTGAATTTGCTTATGCAAACAATGAAATTAACGCAGATATGGTTTCAAGATGCAAAATAGCATATTGCGACTCCCACACAAGTTTACCTGCTAACAAAGTTTTTTCTACGCGATATCTTGCCGGAGTTGACTATGAAAAACTGCTTGAATACTTGAAAAATCCAAACCCAAATATTCAAGAATATCTCAAAAAAATATTATTACGCGATGCTTTTCTTGTATGGAATATTGCTTCAAGAATTGAAGTCGAAAATAACATAAAAGACGAAAAATTGAGCAAAGATATACTGCTTCGCTATGGGAATCTATTTAATGAAATAGCCAGCAAAAACGTACACTATACCCCCGATTTGATGCCATATTCCTTTAATTTTGAGATGGTTAGTGCTTATATTTCGAAAAATAATACTGATTTAAAAACTTTTTACGACATCATTTTGAATTCATATAAATTAAAAAAGCCAGAAAATTTTGAACCTAAATATTATAATAATTTTATAGAAAAAGGCAAAGACGATTTGCGTAAATATTTAGGTGAACGAGGAGGTATTCAACTATGAAAATTTTTAAGAAAAAAGAAAAAAATACTCCCCCTGCGCAAACAGCAAAACCGACAAAAGAGGTTGAGCAAAAGGTTGAAAATCCTATATTTCACGATTTTACACCATCTCCAAAATATGGCGACCAAATAGCATCACTTCCTGAAAAAATACGCAGTTTTGGCGTTCCAATAAGTTCACTATCAGCACTTAAATTAACCTCTTTAAGCAGGGAATATGATTCTTGCATCAGCGATATATTTTATGCACCAAGTTATATTTTAACAAATCCAGAAGGTCATACAACACGAATGATTAACCCACAGCTAGCCTGT
>JAFUJK010000018.1 GCA_017468205.1 Clostridia bacterium | reverse complement strand
TCCCCTTTGTTTCCTCTTTATTTATTATAATTTTTCTTTGATTTGGAACTGTCATTTGTTAGTTCTCTCCCTTCAGATTTATTTTTTATAATTCCTCTCAAAGACACTTCCCTTTCAACACTTAAATCATAATACCCCTTTAACCAATTATAAAATGAGTTGATGCTTATTTTTAATTCTTCAGCAATTTGTTTATAACTCACTTTTCTTTTGGCTTTATATACTCTTACTTCTTCGCGTAATTTGTCCTGCAATAAATAACCATCCTTTCTACATTATTTTTTTAACCTAACACCCCATAAAAACACCCTTCTCGTTCGCACAAAAATGCACCAGGAAGGGCTTACAATACCCCGGGGTATATTATGGGATTATTTTTACTTAAATCAATTATTTCGCCCTGGGTGGTCTGCTCCTGGCTCAAATTGATTTTTTGTTTTGCCGTTTCCGACACCGACCTGGATATAAAGTTCGCACGTGCAACTTACTTTTATATCCTTGTTTTCCATTTCCTTACAATTATATTCTAACAAAAATTTTCTTTTTTTTCAAATTAAGGAGTTAGAGGAGCTAGAGTTGGGGAACTCTACGGGTAGAACCAGGAAAACACAAGAGGCAAAAAAAATATAAAACGTTATCTTCAGCTATAAATTTTTTTACCTTCAGCTTTATTTTCTCATCTGCAGTAATGATTTTATTTTACTTATTGGTTAGTTTTTATCTTCAGCTACAGATTTTTTTGCACGTTCAAATCAAACAGTTCGTAAAATGATAATTTTACGAACTGTTTTTCTGCATCATTCCTACATTTTTTATTTTTTATTCAAAAATACGAACTTTTTTATTGACAAAATACGAACTATTTGATAAAATACTTATGAAAAGAGGGGATAACAATGAATAAATTAACAGTTGCGTTGAACGACGAACAATACAAAAATATAATTTCTACGATGCTAAAAGGATTTAGCGGTTTTAGACCGAATGAAAAAGTGGCAACCGCACTACAAATAGAGGCAAATATAGGAATGAGAATTTCAGACGTTATAAAATTAACACTTAATAAAATTATTAGAGACGGAGACCGATACAGACTAAACGTAATTGAACAAAAAACAGGAAAAGAACGTGTTTTTACAGTTCCCGAAAGAATTTATCAATTTATATATATTTACTGCTTAAAAAACGAAATAAAGCCGAATGAACCTATTTTTGATATAACAGAAAGAGACGTGCAAAAACAATTAAAGAGGGTCGTTGATTATTTAGGGTATGAAAACATAGGAACGCACAGTTTCAGAAAGTATTTTGCAACAAAAATTTATAATAACAACAATAAAGATATTTTACTAGTGCAAGAACTATTACAACACGCAGACGCAAAAACTACGCAACGATACATCACAATGTCAAGAGTTGTGGTTGAAAACGCACTAGAAAAAAATATAAATTTAGTAGATTTAATTTAATGAAGGAGATGTTGTAGATGTTATTTAATGGAGAAGAACACGAAAAATTTTACAATGATTTGATTGAAGGGTTTACACCGGACCCGTATTATTACAGTTTATTTTATTTATTAAGTTTAACTGAAGACACAAGAAAAAATTTTCATAAAATTTATAATATAGCCGAAAGAAAGGTGCGTCCGCAGTGCTTAAGAGACCCTTGGCAAACTGGAACAACAATAGCAATAACAAGACTTGCTCTTAATCTTTTTAATGGTTTTACTGGTCTAAATGGAGAGTTTGACGACGTCCGCAACTATACCGCAGACAACATCTTCTGTCGTAAAGATTTAATGAAATATTTTTTCCAGGCTATTGCTATACGTTTTGAATAATTATAAAACGTAAAAAAACTATTTTTTACTACTTTTTACTATAAAAAAACCACTTTTTATTATAAAAAAACCATTCAAAACTATTTTGAATGGTTTTACTTTTACACGTTCCTCAAATTTTGCACGTTCATTTTTGCACGTTCCCAAAAATTTGAACGTTCTACATTTCCGCACGTTCTTTAGCGAGTTTCTTTTGATGTCTTTTTCTTTTACTTGTTTCTTTAGCTTTTGTTTTTCTCTTTTCTATTTTTTCTTTTTTTATTTTCCCGATAATGTCCTGGACGTCAACAGATGGAACTATGTTTTTTATTGCGTCTCTGTCTTTCTTTGTCGGTGCAAAATTTTCATTGAACTCAGAAATAATATTCATAAAATTTTCTGACCTCTTAAAATCCTCTAAAAACTTTTTTTCTTCTTCAGCTTTCTTGTTATCCTTTAAAAATTGTAAAACCTTTTCTGCGGTTATTCCTGGAGTTTTAACACTCTTCCATTTTTTATATTCATACCCCGCGTTTACTAGCATCTGAATTGTTTCTCTTTCACTAGGTGATGCGTTTTCCATATCTGCATACACAAATTTTTTCTCTACCCCTTCACCCGTTTTCTTGTCTAATACAATTTTATTAACTGTTTTGTATGCTGTTTTTCTGTTCTCCATTTTAACTTTCCCCCTTATTAAATATTAAACCTCTTATTAAACCAGTTGAATAGTTTATTCTTATTCTTTTGTTTATTTTCTGCACTTTCTATTTTCAATATTTCTCTTTTGTCAACCAGGTTTAATGTTTGTTGTTGGTTTAACGTTTGCCCGTTTCCTTTTACAATTTCCAGCAAATCCGCAATTTGTTTATTTTTTATTTCTAATTCTTTTCGCTGAAACTCTAATTGCTCCCTTAATACCTTTATAACGTGGTTGAAACTTTCCTGGTTCTCTTCCTCTTTTGAACTATTTTCAACGTT
>JAFUJK010000017.1 GCA_017468205.1 Clostridia bacterium | reverse complement strand
TACCCCGGCGTAGCAGAAAAGCTCTACGAAGTAAACGAAGCAGAAGCTAAGGCACGTTACGAAGGCTACAAGAAGCTCAGTGAAAACTAATCCGTTAATTTAATATAGAATAAGCACCGAGAAATCGGTGCTTATTTTTTTGCAATAGTTAAGAGTAAATTATGAGCAATACCCCTTAGTCATTCTCGCTCATATATTCATTTATGGGCATATTTGCGCTTTCTATTTCATAATAAAATTCTGCTTTCAAAAAGCCTTTGTTATGGAGCTTGATTGTTATATCGTTTTCACCTATTTGTTCTTTGGGCACCACGAGTGTAAAATACTTATACGTTAAATCGTCTACTGCGCCCGGCGCAAGAGTGGTATCAAAATATATGACTTCTAACTCATTATCATAGTTTGCGTGAGTGTCACAAACTTCAATTATACCTATTCCATTAGCACCAAAATCTGCCTTATTGTATTTGAACGCAACGAAAACCAACGCATTATTATCAAAAAATCTTTCATTATACTCGTTTATAAGAGCTTGTTTTACGTTGCCATTAACGCTGGTATATTGGTCTAAGAATGAGCCAAACTCCGTTATATTCTTAGCAGTCAACACGGACGTTTCCCCAAAACCCATTTCCTTATAATTTAGGTCAAGGTCAATTTCTTCAAAATCAACCTGATTATCTCTATAATGCAATCCCTTGTTTGATAGGTTGCGATAGAATCTACGATTGTCAAGAAGGGCACAATGAGAGTTATCGTCGATGGTAAAGATAAAGTCTTTGTCATCGTGCTCGCCACTCAAAGTATATATGCCGTCATTCAAAGAATATTTTAGCTCTTTTTCGCCCGAATAATTCAACATACCAAAGTCTTTGATTGACACGTTGTTAAAGGCAACGTCCATCGTGCAGTTTTCTCTATCAATGCCCTTTATGGTAATACTATCATCAGCATCTTTCAAGTAATAGTTTGCAATCATTTCGTCGTCGCAGGGCGTACCCGGTTCCTTGACGTTAGAAATCAAAAATTCAAGGTAATCTATCAAAAAGTGGAACTCTTTTTCTCCGTCAAACGTGGCAATTTCTACACGTTTTTGCACATTAAACTCAATCACGTAATCAGCCGTTACGTATTTTAGCAGTATTCCCATATTTGTGTGAGTTTGGTTGGTCAAGTTCCTTGAATCATACGTTACGCTCGCCCAACTCCTTTTCCCATTTACTTTCGTCCATATACGCTTAAAAGTGCCTGCCATTTTTTCTCTTTCGGAAGAAAAATAAGCATTGCTCAGCTTGTCAAGTAAATGCTCCCTTTGCTTTGGCATACTGATTTTAGCCGATACAAAAACAATACCATCTACGGGATATTCTTCAAAGCTTGCAGAAAAGCTTGTATATTTCTCAATGGACGTTCCCCTTTTTTGAACGTCAATATAACTAAACTCTGCATAATCAGCCCTACCACCTGTTACTCTTGGGTCTATGTAATAAGCTTCTTCGCAAGCGCTATCAAGAGAAGTGCCAATAGTCACGGTTTTGAGATTTTTATGATATGCCCTGCTGTCTACAATCAAAACACCCAAAAAAACGACAAACACCAACGCCAATAAGAGTGTTACCAAAATTATTGTTTTTACGGTCTTTCTGACTTTGTTCATCATTTACCTCTAAAACGTAATTTCTTTCACTTATAATAACGAGTCATTAACACTTAAACGTTGGAGTTTTTACAATTTTTCTTTTTTAATTTTGCTTTCGTTGGAAGCTCGTAGGCGTTATGATAGCAAAAAGCAAACAACGGTATTATAATCAAGCACATCATACCACTATACAACCATAATACGACGTTTGGATAAATCTCTAAGGTGCTAACTTGAGAGTTACTTATTCCACCAAAGCTCAAGCCAATGATTTGCCACATATAAGTAAGCTCCATATTAAACCACGCAAGATTTACAATCATACTTACTATGAATACTACAAAGAAAGTTAGCGTTACGCTTCCAAGTGCAATCAAAGTCTTTTTTAGCTTGCTGATACCCGTATTATAAAGCCAACGCACGGTATTAACGTTGATTGATAGCATTTTTGCAATATCCTTGAATTGATGATCGCCAATCACCCTAAGCGTTATTATGCTTTTCCGTTTGTCGTCCAAGCCCTTTATCATATCGTTAAAGCCGTCCAAGTCAACGTATTCTGAGATATCCTTACTTGGGAGCATTGGCTCAACGTCTTCAACAGCGATTACCCTTCTATCCTTGCGAACAACGTCTATTGATGCGTTTTGTACAACC
>JAFUJK010000004.1 GCA_017468205.1 Clostridia bacterium | reverse complement strand
CATTTATGGTGGTTACAGTAATGAGCAGATTAATATTATAAATAAACATAAAAATAATTAAAAAATGAGTGATTTGAAAAAAGAAACAGCTAGAATAATACCCCCATACAAATGCAAAATGTTTGGAATCGTAGATATTAATTTTATTCATAGCATTTGTCCAGATTGTGGTTGGACAGATGATGGCTTGCAAAATGACAAACCAGATTATATGGGTGGAGCAATTCGTATGAGTTTTAACCAGTATAAAAAGTTTTGGGAAGAAAACAAAGAAGAGATTTTGCAAGCAGAGAACACTTGCTTTAAAGCAATTGATTTAGCGAAAAAATATTATAAAATAAATTTTAAAAAATCATAAGTTAAATTATATTTAGCCTATGATTTTTTTATAGAAGGAGATATTATGAATGAAAGATATGAGGTAGATAATAATTTGTTGCAAGAAAAAACAGAGTATGATAAAGAAAAATTGTTAAAAAAGCTTAAACTTGTAAGAAATGAATTTCAAACAGTTGGTAAATACGATATGCCACTTATTAAAAAACAAGAAATTGATTTGGATAAAATTGATTTGTGGAATTATACAAAAGCAAAAATAAAAGATGAAGATAACAAACATAAAACAATACATTTTTTTACATACGATTGGCTGTTTGAAAATGTTTTTGAAAAACCAGAATTGGCTATGGTAAAACTAGAGCAATACTATGCTGTTTTATCACCCGAGTTTAGTTTGTATTGGGATATGCCCAAAGTGCTTCAAATATATAGTACATTTAAAAATAGGTGGTGTGGCGCTTATTTTCAAAAGCAGGGAATGAAAGTTATCCCAACTGTTTGTTGTGCGGGAGAGGAAAGTTATGAGTTTTGTTTTGACGGAATAGAAAAAGGTTCAATAGTTGCTGTTTCGACATATTGTAGAGAGGAATATAAAATTGAATTTATGAAAAGTTATAATAAAATGTTAGATGTTATTGAACCTTCTGGAATTATTTGCTACGGAGAATCTTTTGAAGAAATGGAGGGGAAAATAAAAGTAATAAAGCCATTTGACCAAAAAAAGTTAATAGATAAAATGGGATTTGATAATTATATGAAAAAATATTTAGCGGGAGAAATATATCCAACAAGGTAAAAAAGATGAAAGAATTAAAATTAACAATTGATTTATTACCGAAGGGCGCGTGGGGCAATGATTTTAGTAGAACGCTATCACAAAAAGATTGGGATACTATAAGGAACAAGTGTTATCAGAAGGCTAATTATAAGTGTGAAATTTGCGGTTATAAAACAAATGAACTTGATGCTCACGAAGTTTGGGATTTTGATATTAAAACAAAAACTCAAACATTAAAAAATATTATAGCACTTTGTAGTAGATGTCACGGAGTAAAGCATTTGAGGAATTCTCAAAGATTAGGATTTGGTGAAAATGCAAAAAAACATTTTATGAAAGTAAATAAAGTAGGTGAATTGGAATTTGCGAGTCACTTAACAAAAGCTCAAATGATTTTTGATGAAAGAAATAAAATTTTTAGATGGCATATGAAAGCTGATTTAAGTAAATTTGGAGGAGATAATAGTAAAATAAAAAAGAATTATTTACCTAAAATAATTAATCCTTATAATGAAAATATTTTAAATGAAATTAAAAACGATTGTAGTTTATTACCTAGAATTTTAAATGTTACGGTTGATAATTATCAAGGAATTATTACTGTTGAATGTGATAGGGTTAATAAAATTGAATGGATTACTAATAAAGTAATAAAAACTGCATATAGTTTTGGAAATTTTCTACTAACACATTTTTCTGTAAAAAATTTAAATAATAAAAATTTGTTTTTCAAGTTGTACAATAATGAAGGGCAAACAATATCAAAAATATTTGAATTAGCGGATTGGGAAAGAGTTTGATACTTGATGTCAATATAGCAAATTTTGATATATTGAAAATATTAAACAAAAGGGATTGTGGTTTAGATAAAAAATTAATATGTGGCAAAGAAGTGTTTAAAAATTGATAGATTAAGTAACAATTTGATGATTTTACAAGTAAAAATCTAATATTATATAGTAAGCAGGATAAGAGATGGACTCAAAATGGGAGTTTGGCACCCCAAAAAGCCCTTTGTTATGGGCTTTTTGGGTGATTCACTCCGATGAGCCTAGTGGCTCAATTTTGAATCATCTCCCAAGAGTAAAAGCAAGTGGGAAGCCCACTTCTTTTTTATTTTGCAAAAGCAGAAATTTTAAGCAAAAGGGGAAGAAATTATAGCAGAATTATTTAAAGACTATCCGGAATTAGTGAATGTTAAGGATTTAATGAAGATGTTGCGAATGGGCAAAAGTTCGGCATATAAGTTGATAAAAAATGGACAGTTTGTTTGTTATGCAATTAATGGCGGTTATTTAATTGAAAAGGCGAGTATTATAAATTATTTGAAGGGTTTGGAGGTGAGAAAATGAGTAGTTGTGGAGTATTGCAAAGGAATGGCAAATGGTATGCGGTGATTTACTATAAAGAAAAAGGTATTAGCAAGCAAAAGCGAATAGCCACTCCTTATATTGCGAAGGGAAATAAGAAGAAAGCATTAAACTATGCGCAAAATGAGTTAATTAAATTTCAAGAATTAGAAAACAACAATAAAATAAAAACTATAAGTGCGGAAAATAGAAATTTAACTTTTTGTGATGTAATTGAACAATATATAAAAGCTAAATCGGCAAAAGTGGAGTATTCCACAACTAGTGGTTATTTAACTTATTTCAAGAAAATAAAAGCGTATTTTAAGAAAACTTTACTAAAAGAAGTGGACGGCTATATGCTAGATGATTTTTATAATTCTTTAAGAAAAGCAGGGCTAAAAGATATTTCTATAAAGAAATACCACGAGGTTATTCGCCCTGCAATGAAATTGGCGAAAAGAAGACGATTAATTATAGACGACCCGTGCGAATATACCGAGCCATTTAAGAAAAGCAATTTTAGGCCAACAATATATAATGCAGATGAACTAAAAGTGCTTTTTGAAAAAATTGCTGGCACAAGATACGAGTTGCCAGTAAAAATCGCAGCCTTTTATGGCTTGCGTAAAAGCGAAGTGTTAGGGCTAAAATGGGACGCAATCGACTTTATTAATAAGTCTATTTCAATCAAACACAAGGTTATTACGATAAAGAAAGAAATTGTGCGTTCTGATGAGTTAAAAACTGAAGCAAGTTATCGCACACTTCCACTTATTCCTTATATTGAAGAATTACTTTTGAAAGAAAAGGACAGGCAGGAAGAAAACAAGAAAAAATTTGCTAGCGTTTTTAAATGGGAAAACAAAGATTACATAATGATTGATGAAGTGGGGCATTTATTGCGTAGTGATAATTTGGGTACAAGATTTGGTCAATTTTTAAAGAAAAACAATCTAAAACACATTCGTTTCCACGATTTACGCCATAGTTGTGCTAGTTTATTGGTAGCAAACGGCATAGGAATAAAACAAGTACAAGATTGGCTGGGACACTCAAATTTCTTAACTACTGCTAATGTTTATAGTCATTTGGACTATTCAAGTAAATTAGAGAGTGCAGAAAAGATTTCTGTATTATTAGATAATAACTCACCGCAAAAACAACAAGTGGATTATGATGAATATCAAGAGTTTTTGCAATGGAAGAAAAGAAAATCAGATATGGAAATGTGATAATAGAAAAAAATAATACAATTTAATACTATATACTGCAATTTAGTTGGTATAAGGTAAAAAATAAGGAAATTTATTATCATCATATTACCGTTTATATTACCATTGGGCTTTTTTAGCTTGTTTTTAAGACTTTAAAATTATCAAATAATGGTAATATAAAGTAAAAAGCCCCAAAGGTCATAATTGAAAATTACTCTCATAATAGCCTTATTTAAGCGGGGCTAGGATTTGAAAAATTAAAAAAACATATGATATATTACTTCGTGGGAAGGAAGTCTATCCGCGGGCTGTCGCCCTTGCGGTAGACCACTGCGCAAGCCACTCACAAAGTTACGCAATTATAAATAATTGCTAAAGTCTTCGTTTTGTTTTTGTCTTATATGCAAGCATAATAACAAAAAAAAGAACGAATTCTTTTACGCACAAGTGCGTAACTTTATTCGTTCTCCTTGCTAGTGGTAGCGGGGGTA
The DNA here is from genome assembly GCA_017468205.1 of Clostridia bacterium. GTDB lineage: Bacteria > Bacillota > Clostridia > Christensenellales > UBA1242 > UBA7867. Next base: position 12,159 of record JAFUJK010000004.1, on the reverse strand, counting down.
GGATTTGAACCTACGACCTTTGGGTTATGAGCCCAACGAGCTGCCGAACTGCTCTACCCCGCGATATATAAAGATTATACTATATTATATACACTTTGTCAACACTTATTCCACAAAAAATCAAAAAATTTTAAAATTTATCGTTTTATTGAATAATTTAAGGATTTTATTAAAAAAACATTCGAGCCTCTTATTCTTTTACTCTATTTTATATAATTTTTTCTAAATCAAATTATAGATGTCTTTTTTGTACAAAAGATTCTGATTATTTAAAAACAAAAAGCCCTTTGGTGGGCTTTTTCTATCGTTTTATATTAACGAGAAAGTTGTTCTGTTTTTGGCAAAGATATATTTTTAGCTAATTCGTTGAAAGATGCAGATGTTTGTTCTGTTTTGTATAGAGATGTATCGATCATATCTGCGTTGCAAGGCTGTGGGGAATTGATAACTGGCAAAATTTCTAACGACCCATCTAATTTTTTCTTTACACGCAAAGTGTTAAATAGTTGTTCGAGGTCTGGACCTCGCTCTGTTATTGATGTTTTTAGTAAGTTGTCAATAATTTTGATAGTGTCTTTGTCAAGTGTTTGAGAAGAGTCAATATGCTTTAAATATTGCTCCAAAGATGCTTTCATATTTTTTTCTCCAACGAAACTGCCACTGGTGCTACCGTTGTTTAAGTACACACCATCTGCATAACGTTCTCCGTAGTAAATGGAGTTAGGAGAGGTGTAGCAAATTCTGTACTCACAATAAGTGTCTTTATTCATAAAAAGTTCTCCTTTTTTGTGGATAAAATATGTTTTATTTTTTAATTATTTTTAACCAATTTTATAAAAAATCAACTAAATATAAGAATTATCCACAATTTAACATAAGTCTACCATATATATATATATATAGGCATTGTCAAGCAATTTTTGTATGTTTTATAAAAGTTTTTGCTCAAACTTTATGACGAACCCAAAGAAAACAGAGCATAGTTGCTTGGCGTATGTTCAAGCAATTATTGTTGAAAAATGAAAAAAAATTTGCATAAATTTTATTACGGGCATAGTGGAGGTTGGAGTTGGTTGCCTGATTTACAAGCAATTATTGTATGTTTTATAAAAGTTTTTGCTCAAACTTTATTGCGAATAACAACATAGTTGATTGGCGAGTTTTTGCGTAGTCGTAGATATAAAAACATTATTATAAACAAAAAATCACGGTTTTCCGTGATTTTTTTATATTTTTGTTCATTTTTATATTATTTTTGTTTACGGCTGAATTTACAGATATTAAAGTTTTCAGTTGTTACGTAGCCTGCTGGTGCTTGAAGAAGGTCAGGGATACGATTTACAATGGTTGCACAGGTTAACTCAACTGTTGCTGGGCGGTTTATAGTAACAGTAGTGTCTGGTTCGCCGTAAATTGTCCATTCGTTTTTGTCAAAGTCCTCTGGGCCATAAACTTTACCAATACATTCGGCTTCGATTTCAATACCTTCTGCTGTTTGGGTAGTAACCACAGCACTCATACCTGTTGCCATTCCGCTTGGGATTGTCATGTTTAATGTGCTACTAGAAAGGTCGCCGTCGTGAGTCATTGGCACGCAACGTTGGGTTTGAGATGTAACAGTAAGACCGAGTTTACTAGCAAGCCAACCATTAACATTCCACATATAACTTGGCATAAATTGACCGCTTTGAATAAGTTGTTGGCGTGCTTCTTCGGTGATATTGTCCGCAGACGCAACTTGTGCATCAAAATCAGCAAGGCTTAAACCTGCACCGTGTGCGCGAGCAAGAGCAATACCATAATCTTCAACATTATAACTACTGCTTCCTTTAATCTTTGTAATGCGATGTGTAGAACCTGCAAGTGTGATGATGAGGTTGCCCCAAAAAACGTCCTGATAGCCTGCGCCTGAAATTGTACAGTTGTTTTGTTTTGCTAGGGCATCGATTTTGTTAAATATTGTAGGGTTACTATTTTGAGGGAAGAAAGCCTCCTCGCAAGTTGTAATTGCGTTTACACCCGCAGATGCACAAGCAACGAGCGCTTCCTCACAATCAGTGATTAAACTCATTGTGGTTACAATCGCAACGTCTGGCGCGAGTGCGCGAAGACGTGCAACCATATCTTGGTTGACAGTTTCAATAGCAACACCAATATTGCCAACACCCGCAAACTCGCCAGCATCAGCACCAAACTTGGATTCGTCTATGTCAAACGCACCAACGCACTCCATTCCGCGCTCCAAGCAGTAACGAATTGTGTATTTAGACATTTTACCACAACCGTATTGAACAAATTTGATTTTAGCCATAAAAAATTCTCCTCTTTTTGTTGGTTTGCAAGATTATTGCTAAAATATATTATACACTAATTCATAAATTTTAACAAACAATTTGCTATTCTTTATAAAAATATTGTATAATGTATATGCGGGATTTAGTTAGAAATTTTACAAAATTAGTGTTTTCCTATTAAATTTTGTGAAATTTTTTGCTATAATATTATGCGTGAATATGTTACACTTTCTCCAAAAGGAGGTGGAGTGTGAGTTTCTGGGACTATTTAACCGCGGGAATGGGGCTTGTTGAGAAAACACCGTCTGTTCGTCAGTCCCGTCCGCCTATAAACAAGACTTCGATGTTAAATCATTCGCTCGACGAACGCAAAATTACAATTTGTGAGCCGGTTGAATTTACGGACATCGTTGATTTTGTCAAAAATCTAAGGCGTGGGGTGCCAGTCATAGTTAATTTTCGCTCCATAAATCACGACTGTGCAGAACGTGGTCTTGATTTTGTTTGTGGTGCAGTTTGTGCACTTGGCGGAAAACTCGAACGTATTGGTGATGGTATATATTTCTACGCGCCCGTAAACATTGCGGTAGAATCAAAAAATAGAAGCAAAGGAAGAAAAAATGCAAATTAAGTGGTGGTATTTTCTAGCACTAGGAGTGCTTGCAATTGATTTAATTACAAAAGCAGTATTTGATGGCAAAACTATTGATTTGATAGCAGGTGTTATTGGGATTAATGGCTTTGTGCATAATACAGGTGCAAGTGGTGGGTTTTTAGGCGGTTGGAGTGGAGCGATGACGTTCTTTATAATATTATCCTTCGTCTTTTTGATTGGAATGATTGCTTTCGACATTTTATTCAAGAAAAAGTTTGGTGCAAATGCCTGGTATAAAGTGGGATTTACTTTGGTCTTGGGAGGATTACTTGGAAACTTAATTGACCGTCTTGCGTTTGGCTATGTTCGCGATTTTATTGAACTTGAATTCATACAATTCCCAGTCTTTAATATTGCCGATGTGGCTCTTACTATTGGCTGTATTTGCCTTGCAGTTTTTCTTGTGTTTTATTGCAAATTTGGTGGAGAAAAAAATATGGATAAAAAACATCAAAAAATCGAAGACAAAATTAACAAAAATAACAATTTGGTCGTAGATGTAATTGAAAAAACAGAGGAAAAAGACGAAAATAAAATTGAACAAAATGAAGACATTTTAGAGAAAAGAGATGAATCTACAGTAGAAGAAAAAAATAATAAAAAATTGTAGGTAAATATTGCATAATACCTATGCATAGTACTGAAAAATGTGAAAAAATAGCGAAAAAATGAGTAAATAAAGGATAAAAACGTGGAAAAATTGGAAATTACGCCAGAAAATGCTGGTTTAAGACTTGATGTATTTTTAACAGAACGAGAGGCGGATTTGTCGCGTAGTGCTATAAAAAATTTAATAACAAAAGGCAATGTTTGCGTGAATAGTGAGGCAAAAAAAGCGGGCTATTCATTGCGAGTTGGTGATATAGTAGAATATGAAATTCCTGAGCCTGTTATTATTGACTTAAAACCTCAAAATATACCCATTGAAATTGTCTATGAAGATGGTGATTTAGCGGTTATAAATAAGCCCCAAGGTTTGCCTGTTCATCCAAGTATTGGGCACGCAGATAATACATTGGTTAATGCAATACTTTATCATATAAAAGACCTTTCAGGCATAAATGGTGAATTGCGCCCGGGCATTGTTCATAGATTGGATAAAGATACATCGGGGCTTATGTTAGTTGCGAAAAATGATGTTGCCCATAGACATCTTGCCGAACAAATAGCCTCAAAAACGTGTGTAAGGCAATATTTGGCTTTGCTGCAGGGGAATTTGAAGGAGGAAAAAGGACATATTGAAACTTTTATTGCACGCGACCCTAATGACCGCAAAAAAATGGCTGTTTCGCGTAATCCAGAGGATAGAATTGCGATAACTGATTACGAAGTAGAGAAAAGTTTTTCTAATCATTCATTAGTGCGTTTTCAATTAAAAACTGGGCGCACGCATCAAATACGGGTGCACGCACAATATTTGGGACATCCAATTGTTGGCGACCCTGTATATGGCTTCAAAAATCAAGAATTTAAATTAAATGGGCAACTTTTGCATTCAACTTATATAGAATTTACACAACCAAGAACGGGCGAAAGATTGAGTTTTAGTGCAGGTTTGCCTGATTATTTTGAAAAAGTAGTTAATGTTGTTGAACACCGCACTTGACATATATTGTATAATTATAATATAATAATTTATAAAAGGAGTTAAAAATGGCTAATTTAGAATTTAAAAGAGCGTTAAACTTTATGGGCTTTGTTGCGACTATGTGTATCGCTGTCGCACTTGTAATTTCGCTTATCATATCACTTTTCGGAGGTACTGGTGGCATTCCGGGATTTCAAATTACAAATGTAATGACGGCATTTACGTTTATTGCAAACGTGCTTGCATACTTCATAACTATTGTTGCGGGATTTTACTATGCCCGTTCAAAGCGTAGCGTTTGGTTTACCGTTGCGCAGGTTATTGGCACAATATTAATTCTTGTGGCAGTTATTACGGGCGCGGTGCTTTAATGATAGTTAATAAATGGATTCTCGTTCAGCTTGCTTTTCTTGTGCTTGCTATTATTTTTGGAGGCCTGATTGCAGTATGGCAGGGATTTGCAATATTAATGGGCTCGTGTCTGTTGATTTCGGCGGGAATTTTCACATATTTTCGTAAAAAAAGTTATGAAGAACTTAAAGAAAAACAAGCAAATCAACGTTATTGTGATGCTTATTTATATGCAGATGAAAATGGAGTTGCTTTTAATGTTGCAAATTTTAAATATCCCAAAGATGTCGAACGAGAGTTAAAAATAAAGAGAAATAATAGTTTTACAATACTTTTGGGTAGTGTAGCAATATGTATATTAAGTGTTGTATTTATAATTATTGCTTTGATAAATGTTTTATAAAATTAGCAAAAATCAACAAAAAACGCGATTTTTTGCATAAAAAAGACAATTTTTTATAAAAAAATTCAAAAAAAGGTATTGATTAATGCCTTTTTTTGTGATATATAGAGGGAAGAAATGGATTTTGCTTGATATTTTGCTCGAAAAGTTGTCAAAAATTACAAAGGAGGGTGAAAAATGGCTTGGTTAGATATAATTATAATCGTTTTGGTTGTAATTATGGCTTTTATTGGAATGTATCGTGGTTTTTTGAAAAGTTTGTTGCATTTCTTTGGAACTATCGTAACGCTGGTTTTTGCAATCTGGCTTTCTCGTCCGTTTAGTCTTTTGCTTGAAAGTTGGTTTGGATTAAATTCTGCGCTAGGTAAAGCAATGTATGACCCAATCGCTGCCGCTTGTGCGGAGGGTGATGGTGGTGCTATTCCAAATTTCTTCTTGAATAAATTTGCTGAAATATTGATGGGGGGGAACTATTGGAGCGGATATACAAATGGTTCAAATGATACGGCATTTATTGTTGATTTTTCAAATGAAATAGGTTCAATTATTGGAATAGTTATTTCTGTTGTTATTCTATATATTTTATTTAGAATTGGAGTGGCGATTTTAAGTAAAATCGTTGACAAAATTACCCAAAACAAAACTCTCGGTGGTTTGAATAGATTTCTTGGTCTGCTTTTTGGTGCGCTTAAAGGTGGGCTTGCTGTATCGGTAGTATTTGTTGTAGCATATTTACTTAGTCCTGTTATTCCTGTTTTGGGTGATTGGGTTTCAAGTTTGTTGGCAGAAAATACGGTTTCAAACACGATATTTGGCTGGCTTGCAGACTTTACAGATAATACGCTGTTGCCGTGGTTTAGTAATGTAACGTAATGATATTTTTTAAGATATTGCAGAATTTGCAATATCTTTATTTTTGTAAAAAATATACATTATATTGCAAATATTTGCGGGTATGTGTATATTTTTATATAGGTAACCCGCAAAAAACTATTAATATAAATAAATAATAATTGCTTGCAAAATATGTCTAATTATGATAAAATATCATCGAGGTAAATATTATGAATAAGTTGTTAATTGTTGATGATGAAAGAAATATTGTGATGGTGCTTAAAGAGTATGCAGAATTTAATGGTTTTTCAGTCGATTGTGCCTATGATGGGGCAGAGGCTGTCGAGATGCTTGAACACAATAATTACGATTGTGTTATAATGGATATTATGATGCCTAAAATGGACGGATTTGAGGCGGTGCGCGCTTTAAAAGATATTAAAAATACGCCCGTTATTATGATGAGCGCGCGCACGCAAGAGGAAGATAAACTCCAAGGCTTTGAGTTGGGGATTGACGACTATGTTACTAAACCATTTTCACCAAAAGAAGTTATAGCGCGAATTAAAGCGGTACTAAAACGTACGCAAGGTTATTTGGAATTTGCTGAAATTGACGAAATTAGTCTTGACCGCACATATAAACGCATATTGGTTAAAGGGCAAGATGTCCACGCAACAGCCAAAGAGTTTGATTTGCTTGAAACTTTGATTAGAAATAAGGGTATAGTAGTCCCTCGCGAAAAATTGCTTAATGAAGTTTGGGGTTTTGATTATGATGGCGATGAGCGTACGGTGGATACTCATATAAAAATGTTGCGCGCACATTTGGGTGATTTTGCAAAATATATTAAAACTTCTCGCGGAATCGGATATGAATTTTCAGTCGAGGGCGACGAGTGAAAAGACGAAGCAAAGCAAATCAAAGTATAGTTTTCAATCTATTAAGTACATATTTAGTTATAATTATTTTAATTTTAGCACTTATTTGGGTGCTTGAAGTTGTGTTTTTTGATGGAATTTATCGAAAAATTAAAAGCGATGATGTGCAAGAAATTACAAATCAAGCAATAAAGTTGTACGAAGCAGACGATGTGGATGGTTTGCTTGAATTGTCTGTAACGACTGATTGTAATATTGTCGTTTTTACGGTTGACAAAACATCTGTTGGCGAAAAATATAACGTAAAATATTCAAGTTCACGTATAACTGACCCAAATGACCTTGAACAATCTATTGTTTATTTGCTTAATCAAATGGGTAATCGTTCGCGCATAAGCATAATGAATAGTAGTTATGAGCAGGACGAAACACTTATTGTAGGGCAGATAGCAATTTTTAACGAAAAAGTTGTGTACTATTATGTCAGCACCGTGATTGCCCCAACCGATTTTACTATTGAAGTAATAATGTATCTTTTGCTTATCATTACTCCAATAAGTTTGACAATTATGATTGTGTTTTCGATTTTATTTTCGCGCAAGATTTCAAAACCAATTAGAAATATTGCAGAGCAGACAAAACAGATTGACGCGGGTAATATGGACGTAACTTTTTGTAATCGCGAGTTTAAAGAAGTTAGTGTATTGTCCGATACTCTAAATTATGCTATCGCAGAAATTGAACGAAACGAAAAAATAAGAAAGGAAGTTGTGGCAAATGTGTCGCACGAGTTGCGGACTCCGCTTACAATGATTCGCTCGTATGCCGAGTTAATTCGCGATATTAGCGGTGAAAATAAAGATAAGCGCGAGGAGCATTTGGATATTATTCTAAACGAAACAGAACGACTTGAATATCTCGTGAATGACGTTTTAGACTTTTCAAAAATGTACGCAGGAACTATTGCTTATAACTTTGAAGAATTTGATATTTCAGCAAAACTTGAAAAGTTAGAAAAATTTTATAAGGATAAATTTAGTGAATTTAATTTTATTTTTAATTATCCAAGAAAAATTGGGGTTCTTGGCGACCCTAAACGAATTGAACAAGTCATTATAAATCTTATCAATAATGCAATAAATTACTCGGGCGAAAGTCGCGATGTTGTTGTAAACTTGTATCGAGTTCAAGATAGCGGAAAATATCGTCTTGAGGTCATCGACAAAGGGGTGGGCATCAAGGAGGAAGAACAAAAATATATCTTTGACCGTCATTTCCGCGCTAGTAATTCAAAACGCACAACAACGGGAAGCGGAATTGGGCTTGCTATTGTAAAGCAAATTTTAACTTATCACGGCTTTACTTTTGGTGTTATAAGCAAAGAAAACGAGGGCAGTACGTTCTATTTTGAGTTTTAAATTTTGACGAATATTTGGCAAATTTGGCTATAATGATTGACTTTTGGTTGATTAATGAATTATAATAATATTAAATAGGGGTAAATTAATTTAAACCGTTATTTAAGAGGTGAGTTTTATGGAAAAATTAAGTTTGACCGAAGCGCAAATGGATTTGATTGCGCAAACCGAAGAAATTATTAGAACGGGTAATGTAAATTTGATGTTAAAACATTTTGCAATGCTTATGGCGGACGGTTTGACACCTACACCACGCCAGATTGCAAAGGTTAGCGCACATATTTTTAAAACAGGCGACAAGGATTTAAACTTGGATTTTGCTGTTGAGTTTGGTGGAATGGGCGCGTTTGTTGAAAAGCTCGGAGAGATTGTAATCGAGCAAGGCGATGCCGAAGATAATTTTGACTTTGCACAATATGTTTCTGGTGCCGATGTTGTGGCGCACGGCAAGGCAATTAGAAAGAAAAAGAGTAAATTGTGGTGGAGCGCTTTCGTAAAACGTTTCCCAGAACAAGCAAGAATAATTATTCAAGGAAATACTCGCGAGATTAGCCAAGAAAGATAGGAGGGGGTTATGGAAAACGAGCAAGTTGTTAACGAAAACAACCAAGAATTAAAGTACGAGAAGTTTGATAGCGAGGAGGGTTTTGTTGAGGGTGAACACGACGTTTCTCAAATGCGTACAATGCGTTTTAAAGATGTGATTTTAAATGGTTTGCTTGGCGATTTTGATGACCAAGGGAAATATGTTATTTCGGATAGCGTTATGGAGGACTTGGTTGCCCTCGAAAAGAAAATTGACGCGCATACACCTAATGGAATAGAGGCTCGCGCCTTTGTTGGGGATAAAGTGTTGTTTTTCAACCTTACACCGCCAGTTTCGCTTGAAAACGGCAATGCATATTGCTATTTGCAGGTTTTGGAGGAAATTTCTCGTGTTGGGGGCTATTACGTAGATACTCAAACAACCGTTGTGGCTACCTATGAATATATTGATGACGATTTCTTTGAGGACCACGCGCGCGCCGTGTTTAATTTCAAAGAATTTAAGGCTGACGAAACAGTGCCAGCTCAACTTGTGCCAGATGCTTTGGCAGTTAGATTCGCCTATGTCGAAGCTATGTATGATTATGCAAGGGAGCCATTAGACAAACTTGAAGAAGCTTATTTTAACAAGCGTTTGCAAATTATAAGTGATTCGCCTGAACTTGCCGTTATATTGGCTGAATTTGTAGCAAAACGTAATAAACTTGAAAATTTCTTTATCAAGGGTGAACATAAATACTTCTTTTTAAATCAAATTTTAGACGACATATTGTCATCAGAAATGGGCAAAAAAGCACTCGAAAATTCACCCGCAAAAGACGCTTTGTTAGATGTTGACAAAAAATTCTTTGATTTGAGCCAAAAAGTAGAAACAAAAGTGCGCGAGGATAAGCGCATTAAAGAAAAGCAAAAAGATGCAGCATTTGAAAACTTGGATTTAGGCGGCAAAAAGCAAGTAAAACCGCAACCAAAAGGTGTTTCAAAAGGACAAGTGAAGTATTCAGGTCAAGACCTTAAATATAAGAACACAAATAAGTTTAAAGGTCAAGACAAGAAAAAAGGCAATAAAAAAGACAGTAAGAAAAAAGATAATGGGCTATCACATCAAATACCACCAGCACAAACAGAGCAAATCGCGCAGGCTGATAAGACAAAAGGTTATGGTGAGTTCGGTTTTAATATAGATTCAATACAGCAATCAAGATAAAGGCTATTGCCTTTTTATTTTTTTGAAAAAGTATATTGAATTTTTATTTATAATATGATATAATATGTAAAAAATATACAAGGTGGTTTAATATGTTTGTTGATTTGACTGTATATCAGAAGGTGGGAATGGCTCCAACACGTGAGAAAATTGCTTTCTTAAATAAAAAAAGGAAGGAGCTTGAAAAAGATACAGAACGAACACAGGTGCTTCCAACAAGAAAGATGTACTCGGCTTATATTGCAGACACTGCTGAATGCTTGATGTACCCTGACCAAGGTGGGATAAAATTTGATGTTGATGATATCTATTTGATGTTTTTAGAGAGATATGGCAAAGAACCTTTTACAAGTTCGGTTGAGTACCTTGCGGTTTTAACCGAGGTAATGAACGAATATTTTGGTGAGAATATTCCTAGCAAAAGTGAGTATCGTGCTTTTACTCGTGATAAATATCTAAAATTAAGTGATTTCAAGGGGAAAAATTTAGCTTCTGGCTTTGAGCGTGCTATTGTAACACACAACCTAAACAAATTGCTCGGAATTGAGTCGTATCTCGCATTTACTAGTTGCGGACCTTTGGTTATTTATCGAGCTACAAGTGTAGAAAAAGAAGATGGTTACATTTTCTTCAACCCTTCTTGCTATTCTTACAGACATCATCCTAATGAAAAATCTCGCGTTTGCCCAAGTGCTGCAATGGCGCATGATGATTTGTTTTATAACTTTGTGCATACTCAAGGACAATTTACTTCTAATGCATATACAATGATGCAATCTACTATTGGTCCAGAGTATACTATTGAAAAGAAAGATGGCTTTAATTTTGAGTTTGAGGGACTGGGAATTCCTCGTGAACAAACATATTTTAGATAGAAAAAACCGCATTTTTGCGGTTTTTTTGCTATTTTTGAAGCATTTTATCAAGTTTTATTTCTGCAAGTTTGCTAGGCACATCATTTATAAATGTAACATTGTCAAGTTTGTGCTTCTCAACTTCTTGTTGCTTAATAAAATAATCGTTCTTGATAATATACGAATGCCCTAAATTTTGCGGAATAATATCATTTGTTTCATTCCCAAAATGTGCCACTTCATTCGTATTAAAATTGTATTTTTGTTTTAAATATGCAATCGGAGTCGCTTTCGTCGCTTTGTTTGATACAAATGCGGCACCTTTATCTCCGTAGCAATTAATATTTAAAGGAAGAGATTTTGGTTTCAACAGTTTTCTGATTTGATTTTCTCTGGAAATATTGTCCCTTTTGATAGGGGATTGTTGTCGATAGAAAAGATATGTCGCAGGCTCTAATGCTAAATCTATAACTCGTCTTTCTTGCTGTTTGTTTGCTGTTCGCGCGGAATAATTTTTGCCAATATTTTCAAAATATGCGTGATTGTGTATAAGTATATTTAGTTTATCTATTGTTTTTTCACTTATTTTGTGTTCATATAAAGGTTCGCTAAAACGCACATAAGTTCTATTGTTGGAATAAGCCTCTCTCAATATTTCTTTTTTAAGTCGCGGTTTAGCCTGTCGCAAGCACGCCCCGCAAAAGTTAGAAATGTAAAAATTCGAGTTAAATGCCTCAAAAAATCTCCAACGTTCTTGATTTGAAAAATAATTCTCACCATCAGCATTTACAAGGTATACAAAACTAAAAATTTCACCGCAAATTTGTTGCAAAATATCAATCGTGCATCTCCCTGTATTGATTAATATTACATCGCCTTCAATAAGACTTTGCACAATGGCATAAATTGCGCGAGAATCAAGGCAATCCTGCAAAGGCGCACCTTCTTTGTGGTTGAGGATTGTTCCGTCAATGTCGAAAGAATATAACATATTTTTCTCCTTGTTTTAATAAAAATATTATATCATTTTTTAGCCTATAAATCAATACTAAATATATAAATTTTGTTTCTTAAAAATATGTTAAAAATGGATAAAAATTAGCAATAACTTAAGATTAAAAAAATTTT
>JAFUJK010000003.1 GCA_017468205.1 Clostridia bacterium | reverse complement strand
GGATTAACCTTCTGACCCATAATTAAGCGCCTCCTTTTGTCGTAGCTGCTTTATCATTAGCAACTTCTTCTTTAACTTGCTTTTCAGCCTCTTCTGCTACATTGATAGTAGAAGAAACTGGTTTTTCTTGCTTAACAGCAGTTTTCTTTGGCGCAAAGTCAACTTTCTTCTCATCGAGAATAATAGTAATATGACTTGTACGCTTCAAGATTTGGTCGGCGCTACCGTGTGAACGTGGCCACCAACGTTTGTAAGTAGGACCTTCGTTAGCATACGCTTCTGCGATGTAAAGGTCGTCCTTAGCGATGTTTTTAAACTCAGCATTTGCACCAGCAGATGCAAGCAACTTAACCAAAACTTCACTAGCAGCCTTTGGAGTGCTTTGCAAGATAGCCATAGCCTCATTAAAGTCTTTTCCACGAATAATGTCGAGGACAATGCGGACTTTACTTGGACTGATGCGCACGAACTTAACTGTGGCTTGTGGGCGACGGTCTGCGTTCTGTTTGCGGGCAAGTGCCTTTTCTCTCATTCTTTTTGCCATACATTATACCTCACTCTTACTTCTTGGAATCAGCGAGTTTAGACCCACTGTGTCCTTTATATGTTCTTGTTGGAGCAAACTCGCCGAGTTTGTGTCCTACCATTTCAGCAGAACAGTACACTGGAATGTGCTTACGGCCGTTGTGAACTGCGATTGTGTGTCCTACAAAGTCAGGGTAGATTGTGCTTGCTCTTGACCAAGTTTTGATAGGTTTCTTTTCGTTCTTGGCGTTGAGTTCTTGGACTCTTTTCATCAAGCGAGCTTCAACGAACGGCATTTTCTTCAAACTTCTACTCATAATGCTTACTCCTAATTAACTCTTTTTAAAATCATATTGCTGCTAGGCTTACGTTTGTTACGTGTTTTCTTACCAAGCGCAGGTTTACCCCAAGGTGTACGAGGTCCAGGCAAACCGATTGGAGCCTTTGACTCACCACCACCATGAGGGTGGTCTACAGGGTTCATAACACTACCGCGAACAGTAGGTCTGATACCACGGTAACGAGTGTTACCAGCTTTACCCCATTTAACAAGTTCGTGGTCTACATTACCAACTTGGCCGATTGTAGCACGACACTTTGCAGATACCATACGCATCTCACCGCTAGGAAGTTTAAGAGTTGCGCGAGTACCTTCTTTCGCAACCAAACGAGCTGACTCACCAGCACTACGTGCCATTTGTCCACCCTTACCAGGTTGCATTTCGATGTTGTGGATAACTGTACCAACAGGCATACTAGCCATAGGCATAGCGTTACCAACTTTAATTTCGCTACCCTCACCACTCATAATCTTTTGACCAACAGTCAATCCGAGTGGAGCGAGAATGTAGCGTTTTTCGCCATCAGCATATACTACAAGTGCGATGTAAGCACTGCGGTTTGGGTCGTACTCAATTGTTTTAACAGTTGCAGGGATACCATCTTTATTACGCTTGAAGTCAATGATACGATATTGGCGTTTTGTGCCACCACCTTGATGACGCACAGTGATTCTGCCGTACATATTACGACCAGCATTCTTCTTAACAGGCTCTAACAAAGACTTTTCAGGCTTGTTAGTAGTAAGCTCCTCAAAGGTAGGACGAATTGTGCCGCGTAATGTAGGCGTGATAGGTCTAAATCTTTTAACTGACATAACTATTCCTCCTGTGCATTAAGACAAACTTTCGAAGAACGCGATTGGCTTGCTATCTTTCTTCAAAGTAACGATAGCTTTCTTCTCACTTGAAGTATAGCCAACGGTTCTGCCGTGTCTCTTTCTTGGTTTTTTTGCTGTGATTTGAGTGTTTACTGTTTCAACATCAACACTAAACATCTCTTCTACCGCATTTTTGATTTGAGTTTTTGTAGCCGCTTTGTCCACGATGAACCAGTAGCGCTTGTTTGCTATATCGGCGTAGCTCTTTTCTGACAAAAGCGGTTTAATAATAATTTTAGTTGCTTCCATTATTCAGTATAAGCCTCCTCTATAGATTTGATTGCTTGCTTTGTGATAAGAATCTTATCAGCACTAATGATTTGGTAAACGTTAATCAAACTGTAGTTTTCTACCAAAACTCTTGCAATGTTGGCACTAGCCTTCATTACGTTCTCATTTGCTTGGTCAAGCACTACAAGTACAGACTTGTTAAACTTGAAAGCATCGAGAATTGCTTGCATATTCTTTGTTTTGTGGTCAACGATGTCGAAGTTTTCAACTACGAACACATCATTCTTTGCAAGTTTTGCGCTAATCGCACTGCGGAATGCAACGCGTTTTGCAGTTTTGTTTACTTTTTGGCTGTAATCGCGAGGTTTAAGAGCGAATGCAAGACCACCCTTTGTCCATTGAGGACCTCTGCGACTACCTTGACGGGCGTGACCTGTACCCTTTTGACGCCAAGGCTTCTTAGCTCTGCCGCGAACTTCGCTACGGCTAAGAGTACCCTTTGTACCCTGACGTTGATTGTTAAGGTACGCTACGACAACCTGGTGAATTAACGCTTCATTGTATTCGGCGCCAAATACCTTATCATCGAGTTTTACGTTACCAACTTCAACGGCCTGTAAATTATAAACTTTTGTAGTAGGCATAATTCACTCCTTTAGGCTTTCACAGCGTTTCTTACCTTAACCACACCATTACGAGGGCCAGGAATAGCGCCTTTAACCAAAATTAGATTTCTGCTGCTGTCAACCCTTACGACCTCAAGGTTTTGGACAGTAGTGCGAGTACCACCATAACGGCCAGCCATTTTCTTACCCTTGAATACTTTACCAACTCCAGGACCACTACCAAGTGATTGGTGACGGTGAACCTTGTTACCACCGTGTGTGTTGTCTTGGTGGCGCATATTCCAGCGCTTAATGATACCAGTGAAACCACGACCACGTGAGTTACCAATAACATCAACTTTTTCGCCTTCGCTGAAAATGTCACACTTAATTTCTTGTCCAACTGCATAGCTGCTAGTGTCTTCTACGCGGAATTCACGCAAAATGCGCTTAGGCTCCACGCCAGCCTTCTCAAATGTTCCGAGTCTTGGCTTATTCAACAAGTCTTTGCGGATACTACCATAGGCAACAACAATCGCGTTGTAGCCGTCCTTGTCCTCGTTTTTGATTTGAACGATTACGTTTGGAGTAGCTTCAACAACGGTTACAGGGATAACTAGGCCATTAGTAGCAAAGACTTGTGTCATACCAAGCTTCTTACCTAAAATTGCTTTGTTCATAACTCATTCTCCTTGTGTTGTTCGCCTATAATTTGATATTGATATCAACACCTGCTGGCAAGTCAAGTTTACTCAATTGGTCAACTGTCTTGCTGTTGGCACTGAAAATATCAATCAAGCGTTTGTGTGTGCGCAACTCAAATTGCTCACGGCTATCCTTGTTTACGTGTGGTGAGCGAAGGATAGTAATGATTTCCTTGTCTGTTGGAAGTGGAATAGGTCCAGAAATCTTGCAACCAGACTTGGTAGCTGCATCGACAATGCGAGCGGCAGCCTCATCGATTAAGCGGTGGTCAAAAGACTTAAGCTTAATTCTGATTTTTTGTGTACTCATTGTACGACCTCCAAATTATGTAAAACTCTTTCAAGCGTGGGGCTTACACCCTGTCGTCGCCAACCTAACGTTGATACCGACCGACTCACAACTCGTGATTATTCACTCGTGCCGTATGGCTCAAAAAATTTTAAAAAAACTTTTTGTTTATTAATATATGCCACGCGCACGTGTAAACGCACCCGAGTGTGTCATACTGCAAGTCAAAAAATAAAAATGAAAAATTCTACGCTTGAACGCAGTGCTTTTGCACCACTTGTACGCCCAAATTGTCCTCAAAATGTTGCGTTTTTGGGGTAACTTTGGGTTTCTACCCAGACTAACAGTAAAATGATTATAACTCATTTGTTTGTCTTTGTCAAGGCATTTATTGAAAAAATTTTGGGTTTTTCAAAATTTTTTCGTTTGCTTTGCAAACCATTGCTTTCGCAATGTATAAATGCCTTGGCTTCGCTTCGCGAAGGCAAGATTTCCCGTCCTCCTATTTGCTCTTTAAGTAGATTCGTTTTGATTTTCCTTATTTCCTTTTTGGGTTTTTCAAAATTTTTTCGTTTGCTTTGCAAACCGTTGCTTTCGCAATGTATAAACTTTTTAATACTATTGAAATTTTCTTTTTAGCCATTCAATTATAACATTTATTTTCTAAAAATTCGACATAAAACAAAAAAAAATAGTCAATCAGACTATATTTTTCAATTCTGTAACTTTTATATACTCCATTCTTGCGTCTTCTTTTGTATACCCTAAATCAACAAAGATGTTGATAGCCGTACTAATTGGCATATTTAAGAAACAATTTGGAATTTCAAGCATTTCTTCAATAATTTTATACTTATTGTATAATTCTGGATTATTTTTATAAGTTTTTTGCATAATCTTACAACGATTTCTATATTCTTCGTACATATTACTTCCCCAACTCATTTTCTACTAAAAATTCATCACCCAATGATTGTTTTACTTGAATTTCGTCATTTTCAACGAAAGATTTATCACACATATTATCAATATAGGCACAATAATCAATCAATCGTTTAGCGATATTAAACGCCTCCCCGTCCAGCCATCTTCCATATTCTTTAAAATATTGCAACTTTGCACGAGCAACTTCAAGATTACAATTTTCTTCAATATATTCACTTTTAATATCTGGAATAATATGATTTGCGTTAAAATAAGCCCCGATGTAGTCAAAAATTCCATCGTTAAAACCTTGTTGGAGTTCTCTATGTTTAATTTCTTGAATAATATTGGGCGGAGTGATTTTTAAATAATAATTCATATCTTCACCAACAAAAGAAATTACACCAACCATTCCATAAACATCATTCGCAATTTTTTCTTTTATAATAGTAAAACCATATTTTTCTTTATTTTCTAAATCATCTTCAATTTGCGAATAAAGTCGTTGAGCATATTTCAATGAAGCTATATCACCCAAATCAATTTTGCTAACCTGCTCTAAAAAAATATTAATTTTATCATTATCACTTAAAAAATCTTGTTCAATCATTGAATACTTTGAATATTCAGACACAAGTACATTTAACTTTTCACGATTCAAGATTTCCTCGTTTTGTTGATGAACTGCAATACTTTCTTCTTCTAAAACGATATCAATTACTTTATTAAGGCACGCATCAAACGCTTGTTTTATTTTTAATCTTTCTTCTCCACTAGCCTTGTATCTATTATCCAAAAGTCGCGCAATTAGCCTATTTTCAACTTTTAAATGAGTCATATCAGAATGTCCAAACAAAACAATTTCTTCTCCAACTTTCAAACCATACGGCATTTCAACATCATCTAATGGAGGCACAAGCATATAAATATCGCTGTGTTTACCATAAATTTTTTCAGCATCAGAAAAATTAGCACCATACTTAAATACAGCATCAATGCCAATCTTTTCTAACATACGGATACAAATTAAATTAAAATCATAACAAACAACTTCATTGTTTTCAATATCTACCGATTCAACATACTCAATATTTTTGTGTGTTTCAGCAGCTGGACCTTTTTGGTCTGATGCAAAAAAATGCGAATCATAATTCAAAACCGCACAAAGCTTCGCATACACGTATAGCCCCTGTTCCAATTTATTAAGATTTGCTGGAATGTTACTTATAATTTGATTTTCAAAGTTTTGATTTAATTTCATTAATTCTAGAGCTTCAATATTTTTCATACTATGATTATATAATAAATTAATAATAAAGTCAACAAAAAAAGAAAAGCCCAACAAGGGCTAAACTTATTTTGTTAAAATTTCTTCTGATTTAAGAGTCTTATATTCACCAGCATAAAGAGCATCAGCAAAATGAGATAAATCGTTAACTCTAAATTTTGCAACTTCTTTTGCTTCCTTACAAGCTTGTTCACCACGCGCAACGCTAACAGAACAAGCCTGCAAACATTCTACATCATTAAGGCCATCACCAAAGTAAACCACATCAGTAACATCTTTAGGCATTGAACTTTCAGATGAAACTAAATACTGTAATGCGCTTAACTTATTTCTAGCAGGAATTGCCATATATTTCCCACCGTAAACGCTATTTCTGCCCGCAAGAATATTTTCAAGAGCTGATAATAATTTTTCGCGCTTACTTCCACTAAGACTAACAGCATATAGCTCTTTAACTTCACCTATTTCAGATAAAACATCTTCCAACGAACGACCTGTCGCAACACCTTCAACATCAACAAGATTCATTGCGGAACAACCTTTCTTTGCATCTTTGCGCTTATACAAATCCATAGCAATTTTGTTGAAAGTCTTTTGCTGAACCTCAACATAGTTAGTATCAGTTGTTGCATACATAAATACAGCACCTGAATCAATTTCTTTTGCAGTTTTAACCACATCAGTGATAACCTCATTATCTAAAGATGAATCAAATATTAAATTACCACTTGGAGCGTAAATTTGAGAACCACCATTGGATACAATCCAAGGCATAAACTCACCATCAATAATATCATTAATTTGCTTCACTGTTTCAACAGCGATTGAATAACTGCCACCAGTTAAAAAGACAAAATTTGTATTTGATAAATCAGCCTTTTTGAAAATTTCATAAACTTCTGGTTGCAAAATCCCCTTTTTGTCAAGCAATGTGCCTTCGATATCGAAAGCCAAAGTTAACTTCTCCTTTACACAACTAAAACTCATTTTGTATCTTCCCTTTTTCTTTTATACTTAAATTATAACTCTTTATGCATAAACTGTCAATAGCCTATCGTCTTAAAGTTTCCAAATAAGCATCTATGTCAAGATTTTTAATAGCATTTTCACGTTTTTTCAATATACCTATTTCGCGTTGCTGAAATTTGATAGTTTCATTAAGTGAAATAACT
This sequence comes from Clostridia bacterium, assembly GCA_017468205.1. Taxonomy (GTDB): domain Bacteria; phylum Bacillota; class Clostridia; order Christensenellales; family UBA1242; genus UBA7867. The sequence goes on along the minus strand of JAFUJK010000003.1, from coordinate 405 downwards.
TGACGTTGCAATGTATCAATTGCTTTCTGACAAGCAGACAATGTAAACTCCAACGAAAAAATCTTATCCTCTATTTCTTGATGTGTCAGCTTATGTGCTGAACCTTGTTTTTCATTCGCCACTTCTAATACCTCAATAAATTTTAAGTATTATAACACAAAGAAGAAATTTGTCAATAGGAAAACAAAAACAAATTAATAAAATTATAAAACAAAAAAACGAAGTCAAATGACCTCGTTCTCTTATGAACCTTAAAAACTGAATAGTTTTTACTGATTTTTCATTCTTGGATGTAGAGCACCACTCTACATGAGCAGTCTAACTGCTATGTTCATTGCAAAAACTGCAATGCGACCTTGGAATTACGGCTCTAAACCGTTTCCTTAAAAGGAGGTGATCCAGCCG
>JAFUJK010000016.1 GCA_017468205.1 Clostridia bacterium | reverse complement strand
CGTATTCCTTTTTGATTTCGGGGTTTTTGCCTATCCAATAGCATTCTTTTGCTTTTATCGTGTCTTTCATTGTCTATCTTCCCCCGGGGTTTCCCCCGGGGTTACTCCTTTCTTAAGCAACTAAAATAATTCCGTTATCGGCTTCGTGTGCATCGAAGTCACAATCTCTATAAAAAGATACGTAATCAAAGTATCTTTGGAATATCTCGGGGTATGACTCCAAGCCTAACGCTTCTTCGCAGCTAACGTGATAAGCTTCCCAATCTTCATAGAAAGTGTAACGATCAGATAAGCTAAGCGCTTCTTCGAGATCAAAGACGTTGTTATCGTGCATTACGGCAATTAAACATTTTTGAGCGTATTCGTCGAGCTCCTCAAGACCTTTTAATAATTCAAGAATATCGAAAACGCTTCGATAGTCTAAATTAGGTAAATCGATGCCGATATAGTCATCAATATCGGCGATAAACCATTCACCGCCATCGCGTTCGGGGTTGTCCTCGATAAACTCTTCAGATTCTTCGGGAGTCATCCACCCGTAGCCGAGATGCCCATCGTTGTAATTTCCCCACGTGTTTAACCAAACTTTTGTAATTTCACCCATTTTGTAAACTCCTTTCGTATCGGCTTTAAAGAGAACCGAAAACTCAATTTTATCGTTTCGTTTTGTTGCTTGGAGAGGTGTTGCTTACCTCATTTTTTATCAGTTGCGAGGTTTTCTCCCAAAAATGTTAGAAACCTCGCGAAGAAAAATTTCATCGCTCCGTATGCCGTTTTCGAGTATGTTGCACCCGTAGGGGAACACGGATATTGCAGATAGTCATTGAGTGGCAGAAAAAATCAAAAAGTTTTTCCCCTCGCGGTGTTAGAAAAAGTTTTTTATTTTTTATGATAAGGCTTTTTTGACCTTAATCAAATAATAAAGAAAAAAGCCGAGCGAAGCACGATATTGACTATCGGCAATATTTGTGTTAGGCTTGCCTGCAACATACCCGATAAAAAACGGCTTACGGTGAGGTGAAATTTGCGAGGTGGAGAACATTTGCCGAGAGAAAACCTCAATAAGCAACGGATAAATAAATGAGATCAAAAGAAGAAATCGTCGCAACGATTTCAACATCTTTCTCCCTCTTTGCGTTAGGGATTGTTAGTCCGCTAACGGATTCGGACTCCGAGAGTCTGAACGGAAAGTTCGTGTCCCGAACTTATACCGCAAAAGCCCGGTCGAAAGAAACGCCATGTAAAAAAATACGAAAATAAAATTAAAAAAACCTCTTGACAATATAACTAAACGATGATACAATATAATAAAAAACTTATATAAAGGAGTGAAAAACAAAAAAATGACCTATACACAAAAGTTAAAAATTGTAATGATAGCGACGAATATAAATCAAGTAAAACTCGCAGAACTCACAAGTCAAAGCCAAGAAAATCTTTCTCAAAAATGGCAAAAAACAATTTTAAAATGCAAGAATTTGAACGATTAATAACGGCAATGGGTTGTGAATTAAAAATACAAATTGTTCTCCCGAACGGAGAAATTGTATAAGGAAAGAAGAAAGAAAATGCGAGGTTTTACCAACGGGTAGTGGTAAACCTCGCATTTCTTCTTTCCCAAGGACGTAGGGAGTAAACAACGAAAGATAAAGGGTGAAAAGCAATGAAAAGAGAGTTTAAGCATTTGAGTAAAACGCAAAGGAATCAACTTGAAATGTTATTGAAGGCAAACGTTCGTAAGAAAGAAATTGCCGTATATCTCGGTGTGAATTTATCTACCGTTTACCGTGAAATTAAACGTGGAGCATATCTGCATAGGAATTATGATTGGACGG
>JAFUJK010000015.1 GCA_017468205.1 Clostridia bacterium | reverse complement strand
GAATTTCCCGAAAAAAATTGGGAAACTTGGTACAAAAAGTTGAATGATACTGATTTCTTTTACTTTTATATTTATGATAAAGATATTGACGAGTACGTTGGTTCAGTTGATTTTCATAAGATAAAAGATAACGAAGATTACATTGGAAATAATAATGACAAAAATGACTATGCAATGGGTATTGTAATTTATTCTAAATTTAGAAATAAAGGCTATATGCGCCCCTCTATGAAACTTTTAATTGAAAAAGCAAAAGAACTTAATGTCAAAAAACTAATTAATGCGGTTACAGTGGAAAGAAAAAATGCTTTAAGAGTGTTTTATGAATTAGGATTTAAAAAAACTGACACATTTTCAGTTAAAAAATTTAAAAAACCAATTGATTGTGAAAAAATTGAACTTACACTAGACAAATAATATTTGACGAGGTATCAATTATAGGAAAAGTAGTTGGATTAATTAGAAATATGTGAAAATAAGAGCAAAAATTGCTCTTATTTTTTATATTCGATAAAATATTCAACTAACAAATTTGTTAATTTTTCGACATCTTTACGGTGCCATTCTTCGGAATTATTATTTCTAAACCACGTAAGTTGACGTTTTGCATAATTTCGGGTGTTCTTTTTCATTAACTCTATCGCCTCGTCAAGTGTTGATTCGCCGTCAAGATAGTCCCAAATTTCCTTGTACCCAATCGCTTGCATACACTGACAATCCTTTGTAAGTCCTATTTTTCGTAACACTTTCACCTCATCAACTAAACCATTTTCAATCATTTTGTCAACGCGATGATTAATTTTTGAATAAATAACTTCCCTATCATCATTCAAAAATACGTATTTGTAATCAAATTTTGGTGCTGTTTTTGAGCCTTCAAAGTCAAAACCATACACAAAACTATCAATATACAATCCAGTTCCACCCACAATTACGGGCAATTTGCCCGAATTTACAATTTCTTCAAGCGCTTTTGTCGCATTTTGAACAAAATCATACGCATTAAAAGTCTCAAATGGGCTAACAAAATCAACCAAATGATGCTTGCACTGGGATTGTTCTTCTTTACTAGGCTTTGAAGTAGCGACTTCAATACCTTTGTATACTTGTATGGAGTCAGCAGAAATTATCTCCATATTCAAAAATTTTGACAAATTTATTGCAAAATCAGACTTTCCAACAGCGGTACTTCCACCAATAATTAATAGTTTTTGCATTATACAATCCTTCTAAACCATTTATCTATATCGCGTCGCTTAAATTTTACTACAAAAGGTCTGCCGTGAGGACATTGTAATGTAACATTGCCGTCCCCTACCCCACGCACAAGTTTTACAAGTTCGTCCTTATCGAGGTCGTCCCCACCCTTAACCGAGTGTTTACAAGCCGTTTCGGAGAGATTATCCCTAATTAAATCCAAACTTTTCATTTGTTTAAAATTATTTAAGTTTGAAAGGAAGTTTTCAAAAAATTTTTCAACATTTAAATCAGGCAAAATGCTAGGAATTGCAGAAATTTTGAATGATAAATTACCAAAAGGTTCAATGTCGAAGCCTAATGAACGCAACATTTCAAGGTTATCAAGCACAAATTGCTCCTCTTGACTATTAACATCTATATTATAAGGTAACAAAAGAGGCTGACTTGATACTTCTTTATCCTTAATTTGTGATACAAATCTATCAAAAAGCAGTCGTTCGTGAGCTGCGTGCTGGTCAATAAAGCACAATTCGTCGTCTAATTCCATTATTACAAATGTATTAAAGGCTTTTCCAATCACTCTACTTGATAAAAATGCATTTTTGTCAACTATTTCTTCTTTAATTAATTGTTGTTGTGTAGGCTGTGGGATAAATACTGGCTTTTCTTCTTTCACTTCGTATTTTGCAGGCTTAACAGAATCAATGAGTTTGTTAATAACTAATTCATTCAAAATAGGACATTCAGCAGAAGAATGCATAACTTCATCATTTTTGGGTTGATTGTCCAATATGAAATTAAGATTTAACTCTTGTTTTTCAGGCAATTTTGCATCTTCTACACTTTCTGGCGCGCGCGTTAAATTAAATTCTTGTTGTGTTTGTTCAATCTCTTGCGTGGTTTTTTGTGTTAAATCATTAAAAATAGCCTCAGTAATTGCATTATAAACAAAGCCAAAGATTGCTCGAGAATCTTGGAAACGCACTTCTAGTTTATTTGGATGCACATTAACATCTACTTCATCATTAGGCAAATTTAAACAAAGAACACAGAACGGAAAACAATGCTTCATCATATATGACTCATAACATTGCGAGACAGCAACATTCACTATACTTTCTGATACCCAACGACCGTTTATCATAATTGTTTGATAGGTCCTGTTAGACTTGAAATACGAAGTTTTACCAATATAACCTTTTAGCGAATATTTTTCGTTCTCAACATTTACAGGAATAAGAGAATCTATAATTTGAGCTCCATAAATTGCAAAAATTGCATCTTGCAACCCCTGCCCCGAACTAGAATAAACTATTTTATCATCGGCACTATATTTAATCGCTACATTTGGGTTTGCCAAAATTAGTTTTGAAATAAGCGAAGTACATTCACTTTCTTCTTTTTTGGGTTTTTTCAAGAATTTTTGGCGCGCTGGTGTGTTAAAAAATAGATTTTCAACACTAAAATAAGTACCCAAAGGCGAACCTTTCTCCCCTTTTGCAATAACTTTTCCGCCTGATAATTTGATGCTATGCCCATTGTGCGTTGCGGTTTTTGAAATTACCTCCACTTCACTTACGGATGCAATAGAAGCAAGGGCTTCACCGCGGAACCCCAAAGTTGCAATATTATACAAATCATCTTCGTGTGCAATTTTACTTGTTGCGTGAGGCATAAAAGCTGGTTCCAAATCATCAGGCAAAATCCCGCTTCCATTATCGCTTACAACAATTTTCTTAATTCCACCCTCATAAATTTGAATGGAAACCTTGGTTGCACCTGCATCTATACTATTTTCAACCAATTCCTTTACAATTGACGCTGGTTTCTCTACAACCTCACCAGCGGCGATTTTGTTAAACAACTCTGGTTTTAAAATATTTATTTTTGCCATATAATTCCTACTTGATTTTTTGTTTAAGTTCTGCCAATTTTGTTATCGCTTCAATTGGCGTAAGATTGTTTATATCTGTGCCGTTAAGTAAATTTGTCAACATTTCATATTTTGCTCGCATTTCTGCCAAATCGTAATCATAATCTTCAACTGCAGTATCAAAAACTTTGCTGTCATAGTTTTCTTGGTCTTTCATAACCTCTTTTGCACGTTGGATAATTACTTGCGGAATACCTGCAAGTTTTGCTACCTCAACACCGAAACTTTGATTTGTGCTACCATATTCAACTTTACGCAAAAATGACATTTGATTATCAAATTCACTAACAGTAACGCGCATATTAATTACACCTGGAAGTCGTCCTTGCAATTCTGTTAATTTGTGATAGTGCGTTGCAAAAAGAGTACGTGCCTTAATAGTCGTTGCGAGATATTCCAAAACAGCCCACGCAATGCTTAAGCCATCTTGTGTTGAAGTACCACGTCCAATTTCGTCTAAAATTAGAAGACTATCGCTCGTTGCATTTCTAACAATATTAGAAACCTCAGCCATTTCGACCATAAAAGTACTCTGCCCCATACCAAGATTGTCGCTAGCACCTATACGAGTAAAAATTCGGTCAGTTAGAGCAATTTCAGCATTATCGGCTGGGACAAAACTTCCCATATGTGCCATAAGAACGATAAGCGCAATTTGACGCATAAATGTACTCTTACCTGCCATATTAGGACCAGTAATAATAATTGTGCGTTGTTGTTCATTAATATCAAGGTCATTAGGCACAAAACGCTCATTTTTCATCAACTTTTCTACAACTGGATGTCGCGATTATGAAATATTATAGCCTTTAATTTCTCGATTTATTGTTGGGCGCACATAATCGTTTTCGACAGAAACATCAGCTAACGAAAGCGTACAGTCAATTATTGCTAATTGTCGACCTGTTTCTTGGATTGCCGTGAGATTATCAAGTATTGCTTTGCGAATTTTGTCGAAAATTTGAAGTTCAAGCGTAATTTTATGCTCCTCGGCATAAAGTATCGTTTCTTCCAACTTCTTCAAATCGGTAGTAATAAACCTATCACCATTAGCAAGACTTTGTGTGCGTTGGAATCTGAAAGGTAAGTTTTCTGATGCTGATTTTGGAACTTCAAAATAATAACCACTAATGCGATTGTATGCAATCTTGAGCCTTTTCTCCCCTGTCAATTCGCGTTCGCGCGCTTCGAGTTCATTAATCCAATTTCTACTATCCGTTTTTGCATTTATACATTTATCAAACTCGGGGTCGAAACCTGCTTTGATAAATCCACCATCTTTGATGTTAGTCGGAGCATCGTCAGATATTGCAGTTATAAGCATATTTGCAAGACCTGATAAATCTGCGATATTTTTTACACAATTTTTCAAAACTTTGGACTTAAATTTGGATACAATTCTCTTTATATGAGGCAATTGAGATAGTGCTACACCCAATGATAGACAGTTTTTAGGGTTGAGATTTCCATAAGATGCCCTACCGCAAAGTCGTTCAATATCGCTAATTTTACTTAAATATTCATGCAATTCTGAACGTGCAATTGTATCAAAAGTCAACTCCTCAACTGCATCAAGTCGCTCATTAATCTCCCCTTCGTCTTGCAAAGGATGTTCAAGCCAGTTAGTCAACAAACGCAATCCCATAGCCGTATCTGTTTTATCAAGAACCCACAAAAGAGAACCTCGTTTTTTGTGGTCATACATCGTTTCAGTCAATTCAAGATTGAGTCGTGAGTTAATATCAAGGTGCATAAAATGCCCATCATTAATAACTTTTAGAGCATTAATATGAGTCAAATCGCGTTTTTGAGTTTCGAGTAAGTAATGAATTAATGCACCAGCGGCACAAATGGCTTGAGATTTTTTATCGCATTTAATTTCAGCAACACTACCCACATTCAACTGTTTTAAAATTGTTAATCTTGCATTGTCATAATCAAATGCCGAATCTCTGTGATTGTAAAAATTGGGAACGGCACACATTTTTAAACATTGCAAATTGACACTTTCAAAGCAAGAATTTTTGTCTGCAATAATTTCGCTTGGGCCAATACTTACTAAAACATCACTTAACTTTGCAAAAGCATTGTCGCCGGTAAATTGTTGAACATAAAATTCACCAGTGGATAGGTCAATCCACGAAAGCCCTACAATTGTTGGACGCTCCGAACTAACCGATGCGATAAAGTTGTTACGCTTATGCATAAGTTGGCTATCTTCCATCACAGTCCCTGGCGTAACAACTCGGATTACATCACGCTCCACCATTTGGCCCTTTATAGGTTCGGAAAGTTGCTCACAAATTGCGACTTTGTAACCCATATCAGTTAGTTTTGCGATGTAATTATCAGCCGCGTGATATGGGATACCACACATAGGAGCCCTTTCATCAAGCCCACAATCGCGACCAGTAAGTGTTATATCCAATGCTTGCGAAGCAGTTTTAGCGTCCTCAAAAAACATCTCGTAAAAATCTCCCAAACGATAAAACAAAATCGAATCTGGATATTCACGCTTTTTGTCGCAATAATGTTGCATCATTGCGGATAATTTCTTTTCTTTGGTTTTAGTTGTGCTCATAGTTTAGCGTTTCCTATTAAATTTCCTTTTTTATAATCAGTAATTTCCACATCGTAGAATTCACCTATTTTTAATTTTGCGTCTTTGGTTAATTTAACAACTTTACCACATTGTGCTTTGGCAACGTATCCCTTTTCATTTTCAGAATCAATTAAAACGCGTTGAGTCGTCCCCACCATTTTATTAAATAATTGCTCGCTTATCTCGTGTTGGATTTCAAGCAAATTGTGGATTCTTTCTCGCTTTGTTGCAATAGGAACTTGATTTTCCATTTTTTCAGCAATTGTGCCTTTGCGTTTGCTATACATAAAAATGAAAGCATTGTGATATTGTACTTTTTTGATTAAATCGACCGTTTCTTGATATTCTTCATCACTTTCACCTGGGAAGCCTACAATAATATCAGTTGAAAGCGTAATAGATGGCATTGCAGTTTTTATTTTATCAATCAAAGTAAGATAAGCCTCTTTTGTATAACTGCGGTTCATTGCTTTTAAGACCTTATTACTTCCCGCCTGAACTGGCAAGTGAAGAGATTTGCTAATTTTATCATTGCTAGCCATAACTTCAATTACTTCATCACTCAAATCTTTTGGGTGTGATGTCATAAATCTTAATTCAAAATTGCCATCAAAATTTGCAATATTTTTTAACAAATTAGCAAAATTTACTCCGTCAGTATTTCCGTCTAATCCATAAGAATTTACATTTTGTCCAAGCAAGGTGATAACCTTATACCCCATATCAATAAGGGTCTTTACTTCGCGGTAAATATCTTCTGGCGCACGGCTTTTCTCTCTACCACGAACATAAGGAACGATGCAATATGTACAGAAATTGTTGCAACCATACATAATATTTACGTAAGCATAAAGCGGATTATCTCTAACATAATTCACGCCTGCAATATTTTCAGTATATTGCTTGTCGCTCTCAACTTTGTTTAAAAATTTCTTTTGCTCTAAATATGTGTCGAGATATTCTCCAAAAAATTCAATATTGTTAGCACCGAATACGATATCAACAAATGGGAATTTCTTTCTTAAATTGCTCGCCATATCTTTCTGTTGAGCCATACAACCACAAACTGCAACAATCATATCTTTCTTGTTTTTCTTAATAGGCTTGATTGCGCCTATATTTCCCATAATCTTTTGCTCGGCACTTTCGCGAATACAACAGGTGTTAAATACAACAACATCGGCATTTTCCACGTTATCTACCAACTCGTATCCCCTATCTTGCAAAATACCTGCCAATTTTTCAGTTTCGTGCACATTCATCTGGCAACCATAAGTATAAATATAATAACCTTTCACTTTATCACCTTTTTAAATTGTAGTTACAATTATACATCATTTCTACAAAATTATCAATAATAAATTTATAATTTTAAAAAAATAAAACATAATAAACACAAGAGGTTTAATATGAAAAAAGTTGCTAAAATATTTATTATACTACTTTCAATTTGTTTTTTGTTAATATTAGCAATTTTTACTTATGTTGCTATAATAATCTCCCAAGCGGGCGATACAATAAGTTTGGATTTGGCAAAATTGAATAGTTATAATTCACACGTAAAAATTTATGACCATAGCGAAAACGAACTTGTAACAACTTCACTAAAAGGAACAGAAACAATTAATATTGAAGAATTGCCTGACTATGTCCCGCAAGCATTTATAAGCATTGAAGACAAGAAATTTTATTCTCACAAGGGCATAAATTTAGGAAGAATTGTAAAAGCTGGTTTTAATAATTTAATCAATGGATATGCAAAAGAAGGAGCTTCTACCATTACTCAACAATTAATCAAAAACACCCATTTAAACAGCGAAAAAACGCTATCACGAAAAATTCAAGAGGCATATTTAGCAACTCAACTTGAACAAAAATATGATAAAAATGAAATTTTGGAAACTTATTTGAATGTTATATATTTTGGCAATAGTGCCTACGGAATAGAAAGCGCAGCGCAAAACTATTTTGGACACTCTGCAAAAGAATTGACACTAGAAGAAAGTGCAACACTAGCGGGATTAATAAAATCCCCGAAAACATACTCCCCCATTTTAAATCCCGAAAACAGTCTTAAAAGACGAAATTTAGTACTTAAAAATATGTATGTTGACCAAATTATTACAGAAGAAGAATATAATAATTCTGTTTCATCTCCAATAAAAACAATAAAAAGAAATAATAACAATGATATTTTTAATAAATTACTATTAGAAGAAGCAATGGATATCCTTGATTTAAGCGAACGCGACATATCTACTATGGGATATAAGATTTATACTTACATAAACAAAGATTTGCAAAATATCATACAGAGTAAATTAACTTCTTTTGATAATATAGAGAATGCTGTTGTTGTCATTGATAATTCAAATAATAGTGTAATTGCATATATTGGCAATGCAGAGCAAAAAAGACAAGTCGGAAGTACAATAAAACCAATTTTATGCTATGCACCTGCTTTTGAATTTGGAACACTCTCTCCCATAACACCTATTTGCGATGAGGAAATAAATTTTAGTGGATATAACCCAAAAAATGCTAATGGTAAGTATCTAGGTTGGATTTCTGCGCGCGAGGCACTTGCAAAATCGTTGAATATTCCTGCAGTCAAAACACTTGAATATACAGGGCTTAATCGTTCGATTAATACTGCTAAAAATTTTGGTATATCTTTTGATAGTGATGATAACCACCTTGCACTAGCATTGGGAGCCACGAAATATGGTGAAAGTCTACAAAATATGACAAATGCCTATGCAACTTTTGCAAAAAAAGGTAAGTTTAGTAAATTAAATTTAATCAAACGAATTGAAACCAGCAGTGGAAATGTTGTTTATCAAGCAAAAAATGAATTAACTCAAGCAGTACAAGAGGATACGGCATTTTTAATAAATGATATTTTAAAAGATACGATAAAAAACGGAACAGCAAAGCGACTTGGTACGCTAGATATCCCACTTTGTGCAAAAACTGGAACTGTTGGAGTGAACAGCAACAACACAAATACAGATGCATGGTGCATTGCCTATTCGCCTCAATATACTGTTGGTACGTGGTATGGGAATACGACAAATGACATTAAAAACAACCTATTATCAACGCAAAACGGAGGCACGGTAGCCACCGATTGCAATAAAATTGTATGGGCTGAACTTAAAAAAAGATATAACCTTAATAAAGATTTTGAAGCCCCAAAAAGCGTTAGACAATGTAAAATTGATGCTTTATCGTTAAATAATCAAAAAATTGAACTTGCTAATGAAAAAACCCCTGAAATGTATATAGTATCAGATTGGTTTTCTTCTCGATTTGCTCCAACAAAAGTAAGCGATAATTTTGAAAACTTAACAGCACCAGTCCTTAAAATGCAAGTTAATAATGAAATATCGCTATCTTGGGAAGGCTTGGAATATCAAAATTATGAATTGTATAAGTTTGTTGATGATAATGAAGAGTTAATCAAAGTTTTTGAAGGAAAAAATGACACTTTTACATATAAATTACCTATCCCAACTAAAAACACAGATTTCTATGTGCTAACAAAATACAAGAATCAAATTGAAAAAAGTTTATCAAGTAATATAGAAAAATTTTATGTAAAAAATAACATATTAACGAAAGAGAACCCTATTAAAAAAATTAAAAAAGGCTGGTTTTTCTAAACAAAAAGAGCGAATTCTCGCTCTTTTTAAATCTCAATGATTTCCTCGCTATCCAGGCTTTTTTGCAATAATTCCTCAATATTTAACTTTTCTTCTTCTTTTAAAACTTTTTCCATTTTTGGCTTTGTTACTGGGTTTTTAGGCAAGAAAACAGTACAGCAATCTTCATAAGGCTGAATACTTATTTCATAAGTACCAATCCTCTTTGCAACATCCATAATGTCTTGCTTGTCAAAACCAATCAATGGTCTAAACACAGGTATATTAACCACTGCATTAGTTGCGTTTATACTCTGCAAAGTTTGACTAGCAACTTGCCCCAAACTTTCACCAGTAATCAATGCGCCAGCGCCATTTTTGAGAGCAATTTCTTGCGAAATTCGCATCATCATTCGGCGAAGAAGTGTAATCATAAAATCACGGTCGCATTTTCGATTAATTTCCTCTTGAATGTGTGTTACAGACACGATATGCATCTTGATTTTACCTAGATAATCACCCATTTTTTGTGCCAAATTAATTACTTTTTGACGAGCCAGCTCACTGGTGTATGGATAACTATGGAAATGTATCGCCTCAATAACAAGACCACGACGAGCAAGATAATATCCAGCAACAGGGCTATCAATTCCCCCACTTAACAACAACATACCCTTGCCCGCAGTCCCAAGTGGCATACCCCCTGCACAAGGAATTAGGTCAGTTGAAATATATGTGTATCCATTTTCGCGAATATCAACCCTAACCTCGATTTCAGGAGTGTGTAAATCCACCTTTGAATCAGGATTTGCTTCTAATATAATCCCACCAAGTTCAGCACTTAACTGCATAGATTTTATAGGAAAAATCTTGCTTGCACGATTAGTTGTTACTCTAAATGATTTTTTATTTAAGTTTATTTTAGCACATTCTTGCTTGATTAATTCGTACTCGGTTTCAATCTTTTTTGCAATGGATAAAGTATGCAATCCAAAGATTTTTGTTAATTTTCCAATAATCGCTTTTTCATGCATTAGGTCATAATCACTTAACTCATAGCGACCGCTAATTTTTCTCAAATTACAACTATAATTTTTTAAAGCATTAGCCATATTTTTTTGCAATGTTGATTCAAAAAATTTGCGATTATGCCCTTTTAAAAACAATTCTCCATATCTAATCAACATTACGTTCATCTTTTGCTCCTAACTGAGTAAATCTCTTATTTCTTTTTGTAGTGCTTTTACTACTATATCAATCTCATTTTTTGTGTTAAATTCACTAAAACTAAAGCGTATATTCCCTTCCATTTGCTTTGGCGCTAGCCCCATTGAACTTAACACACGGTTTCCTACGTGCTTACTACTGCATGCCGACCCTGTACTTACATAAATCTCATATTTTTCAAGACAATGCAACAAAACTTCACCACGTACACCAAGAAAAGAAACACTCAACACATTTTCCAAACAATTTTCTGGATTTCCGTTAATAATATATTGAAGTGAAGTTTTTTGTAAAGACGCGATAAAATATTGCTTTAATTCCCTAATATGAGCGCGCTTTTCTTCAAAATGCTCATACATCAATTCACAAGCAAGTGTAAATCCCAAAATGCCAGCAGGGTTCTCTGTTCCAGAGCGAAGCCCCCCTTCCTGACCTCCGCCTAAAATGTGAGGTTTTAGGTTGACACTATCTCTAAAATACAGCCCTGCCACACCCTTTGGTCCGTGAATTTTGTGCGAACTAATGGTATAGAGGTCAACATCAGCATTTAGAAGATTAATCTTCAACTTACCAAACGCCTGAACGCCATCACAATGCACAAGACAATCTGGCGCTCTACTTTTTACGATATATGAAATTTTGGCAATATCATTAACTGCACCTGTTTCATTGCTAATGTGAATAACTGAAACAAGCCCCGTATTTTCGTCAACCTTGCTTGCCAAATCGTCTAAATTGATTGTGCCATCAGGGTTAAGCGCAACAAATTCAACCATATATCCTAAATTTTGTAAATTTTTAGCAACTTCAAAGACAGAAGGATGCTCACCATTTGATATTACAATTTTTTTGTTCTTGCGTGCAAGTCCATTTAATACAAGATTGTTCGCTTCTGTTGCGCTCCCTGTAAAAATCACTTTACCCGAAGTAACTCCAAGCAAAGCCATAATGCGTTTTCTCGCATTATCAATATCAAGTTTTACATTGATTGCAGGCACATATACACTAGATGGATTGAAATAATTGTTAATGCTGTATTCAGCAACCAACTTTGCAACTTCAACTCTTGTTTGAGTTGTGGCAGAATTATCCAAATAAATCATATAAATTCACCTTTAAGAACGCAATGTTGCTTGAAATGTTGATTCAAGCCTTGCTAAAATTTTATTAAATGCATCGTTTACTTCGTCTTGAGTAAGAGTTGCGTCTGCTTTTCTAAATTTCAAATTAAAAGCAATGTTCTTTTTGCCCTTTTCAATCTGCTCACCTTGATAGATATCAAACAATTCAACTTCTTCTAAAATGTCCCCAACTGTCTTTTTGATAACATCAATCATTCCGCCTACTTGCACATTTTCGTCGACTACAACTGCCAAGTCTCTGTGCGCAGAAGGGTATTTTGGAAGAGGCTTAACTTTTTTAACCTTTTTTGGAGGCAAAAGTCCAAGATTAATTTCAAAATAGAAACAATCCGCAGAAATTTCATAATTTTTAGTAACTTTTGGATGAACTTTTCCAACAAAACCGATTTTTTTATTACCAAGAACTATATCAGCACAAATATTTGGGTGCATAAATTCAATTTGACTTGGTTTATAGTTAAATGTTAGCCCAAATTTACTAGCAAGCATTTCAGTAATCGCTTTGACATTAAAGAAATCTACATTTTGAGATGTGAGGTATGCCAAAATTTTGTCTTCTTGTGGCAAATTGTCCTTATTGTTGCGGTTGTTTATAAAAATTTTACCAACCTCAAAAATTTGTACTTCCTTATTTTTTCGGCTTGCATTAAGTTTTACAACATCAAGCAATGAGCCAATCATTTCAGTACGCATTACACTATAATCAAGGCTGAGTGGATTCTCAATTTTAACACTATCACGTAGAGGGCTTCCCTCTGGCAACAATAACTTATCAAACTCACTAGGTGCACGAAAACCATACGTACGCACTTGATGCGCGCCTGTTGTCATCATATACTCAACACAATTGCGTTCCAATTTTAACAAATCATTCATTCCACCACTTATACTTTGGGTGTTCTCGCAATATGTTGGAACAATTTTCTCAAAGCCGTAGAAGCGGATAACTTCCTCAATTATATCAGCAGGTCTTTCAATATCTGCTCTAATTGCAGGAACAAGACAATGTACATTTTCCCCTTTAACTTCTGCACAGATGTCAAGGCGCTTTAAAATCTCAATTACATCTTGTGTTGAAACTTCAATCCCTAATGTGCGTTTAATGTCATCTAGTGGCAAAACAACTTCACGACTTTCAGAATTAACATCGCCCAATTTTAGAATAACCGAAGAGATGTTACCAATTTTAAACTCACTAATCAAGGCCAATATGCGATTTAATCCAAGTTGTGCAGAAATTGACTCTACACCGCGCTCATAACGACTGCTTGCATCGGTTCTAATGCCCAAACTACGCGCTCCGCGTCTAATGCAAACACGGTCAAAAATTGCACTTTCAATAACAATATTATTTGTACTATCATTGATTGAAAATTCTTTTCCGCCCTTGATACCCGCAAGCCCAATTGGCTGTTTGCTGTCTGCGATAACTAAAATGTCTGGATTTAAAACATATTTGTTGTCGTCAAGGCATAAAATTTCCTCATCTAGACTTGCTTGTCTTACAATAATTTTGTGATTAGCAATTTTATCGTAATCAAAAGCGTGCATAGGTTGTCCCATTTCCCACAAAACATAATTTGTTAAGTCAACAATATTGTTTCTAGGAGTAATGCCAACAGATTTTAATCTTTGTTGAACGTGCTTTGGTGAAGGTGCTAATTGTACATTTTCAACCACACATCCAAAATATAAAGGACAATTTTTAGATTGAACTTCAATTTCAAGAGGCAATTTCACATTTTTAGCATCAAAATCCAATTTTGGTTCAACAAATTCTCGATTTAACCCAGCCGCCAATTCGCGAGCCAAGCCATATACACTTTGATAATCAGGACGATTTGCAAGCACTTTTAAATCAAAAACAACATCGTCAAGTCCTAAAAATTCTGCTATTTGTTGTCCTTCCTTTGCACTTTCGTCCAATATCATAATACCATCTACAAGTGCATTCGGATACACACTATCATCAATGCAAAGTTCTTCACCTGAACAAAGCATTCCTTGTGATTCTTCACCACGCATATTTGATGTTTTAATTTTTAACCCATTTGGCAAATCAGCGCCATCAAGCGCGGCTGGAACAAGCGCACCTTCAAACACGTTAGTCGCGGCAGTGATAATTTGCACTGTTTCACCACCTAAATCAATAGTACAAATTTGAAGTTTGTCTGCATTTGGGTGTTTTGAAAGTTTTACAATTCTTCCTACCCTAACTCTTTCCATTCCCTTTGAAAGGTCTTTCATATCTTCAACTTCAAAACCAATACTGATAAACTTATCCGCAATTTCTTGTGCGCCAAGACCTTCAAGGTTTACAAAATCGCTTAACCATTTTAATGTAACTATCATTTTCGCCTTCTCCTATTTAAATTGTTTAAGTAAATTAATATCATTTTCATAAAGGTCGCGTAAATCCGAAACGCCGAACCTCATCATTGCAAGTCTATCAAGTCCAATTCCAGCGGCAAACCCCTTGTAAATTGTGCTGTCTATTCCGCTCATTTCAAGCACTTTTGGATGAACCATTCCTGCCCCCAACATTTCAATAAAGCCGGTTTCCTTACACATAGAGCATCCCTTCCCTTGACATTTAGGACAAGTTGCGTCTGCTTCGATACTAGGTTCAGTAAATGGGAAATAACTTGGACGCACACGAATTCCCGCATTTTTACCCAAAAGATGCTTAACCAATCCATCAAGTGTACCTATAAGGTCGGCCATTGTAACGTCCTTATCAACGACCAGAATTTCAAGTTGTCCAAATATTGGAGAGTGAGTAGCATCAACCTCATCAATTCGATAAGCATTACCTGTCGAAATCATTTTTATTGGAGGTTGTTGACTTTCCATAGTGCGAACTTGCATAGCTGAAGTGTGAGTACGCAAAACTGTTTCACTATCAATATAGAAAGTGTCTTGCATTTCTCTAGCAGGGTGTTCCTTTGGAACATTGAGGGCTTCAAAACAATAGTAATCTGTTTCAATATCCCCACCATCTTTTAGTTCAAAACCTTTCGCAACAAAATAATCAACCAAATCTTTCTTTAAAATTTCAATAGGATGCATTGTCCCAAAAGAGGCTGGTTTAACAGGAATTGTAACGTCAACTTTCTCGTTAGCCAACTTTTCATTTAAAATTGCCTCCTCAATCGCTTCGTTCTTTTCTTTAACCAACGCGTTTAACTTATCTCTGAGAATATTGAGTTTTTCACCTACACTTCTCTTCTCTTCGTTAGGCAACTCTCTCAATCCTTTCATTAAATCGGAAAGCGCACCATTTTTACCAAGGAATTTCGCACTTGTCAAAGTTAACTCCTGCTTATCCTTTGCTTGTGAAATTTGCGCTTCTGCATTTTTTAAAATTTCATCAATTTGTTTGTCCATTTTATTCTCCTTTTAAAAACGAAAAAACTCCGCCTAAATTTTAGGACGAAGTTTCTCCGCGGTACCACCTAAATTCCCCAAAGGGCACTTAATTAAGTTTTGACGTAAACCGAACGCCTTTGCCTACTTAATTTCAACAAAAGTGCTAAAAAGTGAATTCGCCAAAACATTGCTTTAAGGCATCTCAGCTTTCGCCTCTCTCTGTAAAAGGTATTTTGGTTACTAGTCTTTCTCAACGCATCTCTATTTAGATGCAATTATTTTATCATATACACACAATAATGTCAAGTAAAAATTATAAATTCATTTTTAACTTGGGATTAAGTTCATCATTTCATCAAGGCTATCAGAATTTAAATAAGTGTCAGGAACTTTGCCAATTATAATTGATTCACATATAAGGATTTGAGTATTTGTTGTGATGCTTCTGCTCGCCGTAGGTAAAACAAGAGTTACGAGTGCTTTAACATTCATATATATACGGTGATTTGTCTGGTTTATGCCCGCGCTTTCAAATTCAGAAGTGAATGTTGAACTAATAGTTCCAATTGGTTGTACTTTAAATGTTATGTTGGGTCCTGTACCTACAAGCATAGGAATTCCCGTTAAAGTTCCCAATGGAATATCAATTCCCTCACTCCCCACTAATTCCAAATTTTGTTGGGCGGTTTTTCCTATCTCTTTCCCCAATCTGTTTATTAGGATAGAATTTACTGAAAAATTTGTAATATTACCATCAACATCTGTATTAATTTGTATCAAATCATCATATACGTTAGTATTATTGATGACAGTTTGAACTGCACTATTTACCGATTTGCTGGTAAGTGAAGTTACTGTTGCTTCGCTGACTTGAATTATTACGGGATTTACATAATAATTAAAAAACAGCAAAACAGAAATAAAAATTACGAGCAAAATAACCAGCGCTATTAGCAACTTTGTTTTTGCTCTTAATTTTCTTTTTATTCTATTTTTAGGCATACATATTTATATGCACTTTTATATTTAAAGTTTACTTTTTAGTTCGGCTACTAAAAATGAGCCCAAACACATAGCCCGCAAAGATTGCCGCCGCTAAACCACCCGCAACGGTAGTTAAACCACCAGTAAACACACCTAGCAATCCTGTAACATTACCCGCATCAATAGCACCACGCGCAAGACTTGCACCAAAACCGATAATTGGAACAGAAATTCCAGCACCAGCAAAGTCTCTGATTGGTTCAAACCAACCAAATGCCTCTAACACTACTCCAAATAAGAGGAAAGATACCAAAATACGCGCACTAGTCATTTTTGTTGTTATAATTAAAATTTGACCAATCATACACACAAGTCCACCGATTGCAAACACTTTTAAATACATTATAGGGTCAAACATTTCTTTCTTTACCTCCCAAACTAAATGAAACTGCGTGCGCTATACTTGGAATAGAATTGCCTTGCTGACTTGATGTGGTACTCATAAGCGCACCAGTTGCAACAAACAACACATTTTTCAATTCCCCCTTACGCATACGTGAATACACATAACTATTTAAGATGCTCGCCCCGCAACCACAACCGCTTCCACCCATAAAGGTTTTTTGCGTATTATTGTACATCATTTGACCGCAATCACTATAATTATTTCCAATCTTAAATCCGTTATATTCCATCAAATCAAGTAAAATCTCACTACCCAATTTCCCCAAATCGCCAGTTAAAATAAGGTCATAATCATCAGGTGTTTTTCCCGTATCATAAAAGTGTGCTTTTAACGTGTCCGTTGCGGCTGGACACATTGCTGCGCCCATATTATTTACATCGGAAACACCCCAATCCACTACCTTCCCAATTGTTGCACTCTCAACACAAATTCCTGTGTTCGTGTTTCCGAGAATTGTACACCCCATTCCAGTAACAGTCCATTGTGAAGAAGGAGGGCGTTGCGTACCCAATTCAAGAGGATAGCGAAATTGCTTTTCTGCACTACTAAAATGACTACCTGTTGCGCAAGCCACATATCGCGCAAAACCTCCGTCAACGTGGCACGCACCCATAATAAGCGATTCTGCCATCGTACTACAAGCCCCAAATAACCCAAAATATGGCACTCCCAAAGTTTTTGCCGCAAAACTACTGCTTATGATTTGATTCATAAGGTCACCAGCAAATAATGCATCAACTTCATCTTTATTTATTCGAGCATCCGAAATCGCCTCGGTTATCGCAAGTTTTAACATTTTACTTTCAGCCGCTTCATAACTTTTTTCGCCAAAAAGGTCATCTTCAAGCACTTTATGAAAAAATTTGCCAAAGTTTCCCTTCCCTTCTTTTGGACCAACGACCGAATAACTTCCAACTACACGAGGCTTATTTTTAAACACTAATGTCTGATTTCCTAGTCGATTTAACATCATTCCCCTCCTATATAAATAGATATACTAGACCAACAATCACAGAGGCGACGACACCAGTTACAATTACAGGACCTGCGATAATAAACATTTTAGCCATGAGTCCAAATACTAGACCTTCACGCTTAAATTCAAGCGCCGGGCTAGCAATTGAGTTACTAAATCCCGTTATAGGCACAATAGTTCCCGCGCCCGCATAAGCACCAATGCGGTCAAAAATTCCAATAGCGGTTAAAAATGCTGCAATTATAATTAGAGCGATTAATGCCCAGTTTGAAGCTTCTTGTGTACTCATATATGGAAAAATATATAAGCACAAATCTTTTATTAATTCACCAACACAGCAAATCAATCCACCAACCCAAAAAGCGTGAAAAAGTGATGGCCACGGTTTAGTTTTTGGCATTTTTGATTCAACATACGCATTATAACGCAAATTCCTCTCATTTTCGTTCATAAATATCCTCCATACAGCAAGAGTTTAGACAAAAAAAGGAAAATCAAACTAAAAATTTAATATTTCATAAATATTTTGTAAGAAATTAAACAAACTAGACTTGAAAAATATTTTTTAGAGGTGAATTTATGAAAAAAATACTAGTTTTATCAGTTAGTTTGGCACTCGCTACTACTTTTGTAGGCATTAGCGATGAATTACAAAAGAATTCTAATAATGTTTTACGAGACAACATCGAAAGCATACACATTGCAGCAAATACACTTGAATTGGATAGCGAACAACTTAATATAAATGAGGATTACACTTTAAATAAAACACAAGACTATCGCATTTTACCACGCAATATTGACACTTATCGCGATAACACAGCTAACAATTCAACATCAAATGATACTAACAATTCAACAACTCAAAACAATACTCGTACACATAACGAACAAAACACGCAAGAAAAACAAAATGTTGCTAGAACCAATAATTCTACCAACACTACAAACAACTTAAATAATCAAACAGCAACAACTCCAAACAACGGCACTAATGGAACAGTTAACAACACTAATAATGCTGAAACAAAAACTTCTAACAACGCAAATAATAATGCTAGTCAAACAAATGTAAACAACAATGCAAATGGTCAAAATTTAGCGAACAACAGAACAAACTTCAACAACGGCACCAACAACCTTTCAACAAATATTCAAGGCACATCACCATATGGTATAAACAATGCAAATTCTGGTGTTCTTCCTAATCAAGGCAATGGAAATAAAGTTGTCGAAGGCAATGTAAACAGCGGAAAAACTGGCAACCTTGATAGTATGGTTCGCACAAACAACATCGACACTTATAAAAACAACACTAACACTAATATTGATGGCAACACCTACAACAATAATGGTGCTATGTTAAATAGTGGCACCAATCTCGCAAACGGCACAAATAATAACGGCATTTCTAACAATGGATTAAATACGAATACCAGTAACTCAACTAATCTTAATCAAAACACAAATTCAACTAATAACGCACAAAATTCTAACACATCTACTCAAAATAACACAAATCGTGCATCAACTCAAAACAATACAAACACGACAAGTCGCACAGCCACAAACTCTACAAATTCTACAACCCGCTCAACAAACACTATGAGCAATTCATTGCATCGCAACGCAACTACAAATACAACCACACAACAAACTATTGCTGACCTAAACGAACGTCTTTCAACAATCAACGAAGAAATGAACAGTAATATGGAAATCGCACGTGAAAATATGAACAAAGTTATAAGTAAAACAGTTGAACTTGATGAAGAACAAGTAAAGTTAATCGATGGTTATTCACACGTTTTGCAATGTATGTCAAAAAAACTTGCTCAAAGTCACTTTGATTTAATGCACAGCGCAGGAATGCTTGCAATTATTCAAAGCACCGAAGGTAATAATGCGGATACTAGTCCAATTTACCTTGAAATGAGAGGAATTTTAGAAAGTCGCGAGGTTTACTTTACTTGCGCTAACGAGGCGCTTATAGCTCTAAATGCAGTTTTTGATAATATGGAAACAGTAGATGATGAAAATGCAACAACTCAAAACGAAACAAAACAAACAACCTTGTCTAACAATGCAAATTTAACTAAAAGACAAAACGTATCTAATGCCTATGACTTACGTCAAAATAATTCAATTCGCTCACCAATCACCACAGCCGAGCGTGGTCAATATGCTAGCACAATTTCATTAACATCAGCTCCAAATCCAAGCAGGGCACAACGTGAAATTATAAATACCCCATTAGCAAAATTTGAAGCACCAAAAACTTTGGTAGAAAAGAAAGGCGGAAAAGTTGAAGTTGAGCAAAAGGAAGCAATCCTACCTAATTCAGCAGTAAATTTCCAAAACTAAATCAAAAACAATAAAAACCAAGGCAAATGCCTTGGTTTTTTGCGATATTCTCAATTTTATTTGAAATTTATTTTCTTTGATACCATTTTAAAAAATCCAAATTACGAATCCTATATTTTATATTTCCACTTGGACAAATATTAATTATTGCATCGTACATTTTCTTTGATGATACATCTATATGCATAAACTTTTGTCCAGTATCAAAGGTTAAATAACATGTTGCTCTACCTGCTGGGGTTTGTTTAATTTCTACAATTTCATCCCAGTTCATAAACATAATTTCTTTATTAAATCGAGTCCATTTTATACCATCTTCTGAAAATGTTAATTTTGATAAAAAATTATTATTAATAAATATGCAGCATATACCTATAATAAATACTATAAACATAAAAGCACATCCTATCAACATATCAATATTAGTAATAGCTAATATTGCAAAAATTATAGAACTAATTAATGCTATAAAAATTATAAATGTCATAAAAACCAAATAACTTTTATGTTTCCAAAACACAACTTCCATAAAAAACTCCTAAATTTGTAAAACTCTTCTAAATATTTGAGCTATATGATTAACAACTTTTTTTAGATAATAGAGTTTTGTTTCATTATCGTAATAGTAACCACGATAACGGAACGGGTTTTTCAATGCAACATACAAACTAGTTATATTTGTATTATACGTTGTATTTTCATCAATGTCAACAAATATTCCATTGTCAAGGTACGAAATTTTAAAATTTTATCTTAATCACATTTGTTGTTTTTGTCGCCAAAGTTTCTATTTACTGCTTTTTTCTTTCTTTATTTCGTGTGATACTTTTTCATTACAGTTTTTTATTTGCTGAAAACTTTACAATCTCGTTAAAAAACTTTTATGTTCCTTGTTTCAACAACACTAAATGATACAGAAAAAACAAATTTTTAGTATTTTTTAAGTTACTTGTGCAAAGTAAATATCAATCAGAAATCAAAATAAATTTTAATCTAAAAAGTGAATAAAACAATATTAAAAGAAGAATTTATTGCAAACGCAAATTCAAATATGGTAAATCAAAAATAAAAAGTCGATGACTGCACTGCTCGAAAGCGTGATGTCAAATCGACTATATTTAAGTATATGCTAAAAGAACAAAAAAGTCAATAGTTTTTAACAGAAAAATAAAGTTGACCGTCAACTAAATAATAGTTGTAAATAAGTATTGTTTCAATTGCCAAATAGTATTTTTTATGATATAATAAAATTATGAAAAATATTTTAGTTACAGGCGCACTTGGAGGAATGGGCAAAGCCACCTGCCAATTATTAAAAGATAACGGCTATAACGTTTTTTGCCTAGACTATATGGAAAGTAATGATGAAAACTACTTTCAAGTTGATGTTACAAAAGAAAAAAATATACTTGACGCTTTTGAAAAAATTTCCAAACAAATAACTCATTTAGATGCCATAATCCATTTTGCAGGTATTTACAAAATGAATTCGTTAATTGAAATGGAAGAAAGCGAATTTTTGCGCATTTTTGATGTTAATGTTTTCGGAATATACAGAATAAATAAAATCTTTATGCCATTACTCAAAGAAAAATCAAAAATAATCATCACTTCAAGCGAACTGGCGCCACTTGACCCCCTACCTTTTACAGGCATTTATGGCATAACCAAGACTACTATTGAAAAATATGCGTATTCACTTCGTATGGAATTACAACTTTTAAACATTTACGTAAGTGTAATAAGACCTGGTGCTGTTGATACAGGACTTCTCACCGACTCCACAAATGCATTGGACGCATTCACCGAAAATACAAAATATTATAAATATAACGCAGAAAAATTTAAGCAAATCGTAAACTCCGTTGAATCAAAAATGATAAGTACTGAAAAGCTAGCGAAATTAGTATTAAAAAGCGTCAAAGCAAAAAAGCCTAAATATGTCTACAATATAAATCGCAATTTTTTGTTAAAATTACTAAATTTGCTACCATCAAAGATGCAGACAAAAATAATAAAGAAAATTTTAAAATCAAAACAAAAATAAAAAAAGATAAGGCTAAACCTTGTCTTATAGGGTGGCGACATATTGTGCCACTTGTCGATTATTAATCAAGTAGCGTTTGCTATTGATTTGTCGATATTTAGTATATGCTAAAAGAACAAAAAAGTCAATAGTTTAATAAAGAAAATCCTAAAATTAAAACAAAAACACCGCGCATAACTTGGCGGTGTTTTTATTTTTTAATATTTCCATTTGTTAAAAATATCACTTATTGTATCTTTAAAGCCTTTCTTTTGAACTTCGTTGTTGCTTATAATATCAATTTCTTTAACTACAACATTATTTTTTGTCAATATAATTTTTCCAACAATTTCTCCTTGGGAAATGGGCGCAGTTGTTTTCATATATTCATAATTAACCTGTATACCAGCATCTTCACCCTTTTTGCAAAGCGCAAAATAATCTTCGCTCGCCACAAATTCCGCATTATTTTTTGCCTTTGCTATTTGGGGAATATCGGAAATAATTTCATTAGAATCTATAATTTTAGTTGACACAAAATTAGCAAACCCCCAATCAAACATATCCGCACACGCACCAAAGCGAGCCTTACTATTTTCAGCACCGAGAACAACCGCAATTAAGCGTGTATCCCCTTTTTTAGCAGATGCACTCATACAAAATCCAGCTTCATTAGTTGAGCCAGTTTTTCCAGCATCGCAAGCTTTATAACTTCTTAACAATTTGTTGGTATTCGCCATTTCGGTTACCCTACCTGAGGGATGTTCAAAATCCTCCATCCAAATTTTGCTTATTTCAAAATATTTAGGATAATTTAAGACTTCGCGCATTATTAAAGCCACATCTTTTGCACATGAATATGCTGTTGCGCTTGGTAAACCAGTGCAATTCGTATAATTTGTGTCCATAGCGCCCAAAGATTTTGCTTTATCATTCATCATATCTACAAAACCTTGTTCACTTCCGCCAATTTCCTCCGCAATTACAACGCAAGCATCATTTGCGGAACTTATAACAATTGCGTGAAGCAAATTTTCTACTGTATACTCGGCATTTGCATCAATAAAAACCTGCGAGCCACCCATACCTGAGGCATTTTCGCTAGCAATTAGTTTTTGGTCTAAACTCAATTTTCCGCTTTCAAGAGCTTCAAAAGCAAGCAATAAAGTAGTCAATTTTGTTACACTCGCGATAGGCAAATGTTTGGTTGAATTGTTTTCAGACAAAATTTCACCTGTGCCAAAATCCATCAACAAATTTGCCTTACAATTCAATTTTTCATCAGCTTTAACAAAACCGTACACATTTAGAAATGGAATCAATACTAGAAGTAATAAAGCAAAGATTGAAATACTAATTTTTTTACTTAACATAACTATCTCCTTTGCTATTATTTTTTGCAATAAAACCAAAATTATGTAAAAGAAAAAGCGCTTTATGCGCTAAAATCTTTTTAAAATCTAGTTATGAACCTATGATAATTGCAGATGTTAACCAAGGCAAAAGCAACATTTCCAAAACTACTGCAACAAAACAAATCAATAAACTGACACATAAGCTTTGTTTGTGAGTACACACAAAATCACGACTAAACACACAACCGCCATAATCATGTGAACCTACATTATATCCCATACAAACCACACTCCATATAACTAAACCAATAAGAATTGTAAAATGGCATGGTATCACAATAAACACAACATTTAATATTCCGCCTACATTAAACAACACTATCAGCAATGATAGCGTTGCCCCAACAACAAAGCCACGATAAATTAAAAAAATCATATTAAGAAAACATAAGAAGGGGCGGAAATTTGTAACTAGAATAATCCCCAGCATCGCAATGATACTAAAAATTCTTGCAAAAAACACACCAAATATCGATGTGTTATCTTGTAAATAATTTTGAAAAATTGAATCAGGTATTTTTGATACTGATGCATCGGGCGCTATTGAAAATCCTGTAATTATCCCAATAACAACACCCAATAAAGCCAATCCACCAAGTAAAATATACCAAAATTTAAACCGAGAAATATGCTCTACCAATTCAATTTTTGCCGATGATATGTTTCTATAAAAATGATTAATTCTAGGCATAGAATAATATATGCATACTAAACACCAATTATGATTTCAATAATATTTCAAAAATGTTTCAAAAATCTATTCAAAACTACCTTCTATTGATGCCCTAAATTTTTTATCTTGATTGTAGTTATATAATTTATTTGCCAAATAATAAACAAATTCTTTCGCTGTTGGACACTTAATAAAATCATTAAAACATACCCTGCTTGGGTGATCAATTTTTGTCTTTGCTCTTTTTTTCCACGCAGTATCAATAGCAACTTTCATACAACGCGCAACACTTGCGGTTGTAGTATCATAGTTATCCGCAACTCGCGAATAAACAGAAGTACTAAACGTGCTTGGTCTACATTTATTCATCATAATTTCGTTAGCACAATCTCTTATATACAAAGTTCCGTGCGTACTTCCATTAAAGCCCATATCAAGCAAACATTTTTGAATTTGCTCAAAATGATTTGAAATTAATTTATCGCAAATAAGTTCATCTCGTCTACAAATATGCAATTTTCTTGTTATTTTACTTAAAAAATCGCTCATTTCACTCCATAAACCGTAATTATAATTACCTGGCAATTTCAAAGAAAAATCAGGTTCAATATTCCCCACAATAAACACCATTGGTACACAAAATGGTGAACCTTCTTTAAAAATTTGAAGATAACGTTGTGCTTTCTGATACTCTCCTAAATTCAAAACTAATAGGTCTGGACTTGTTGTAATAACTCGACTTATTAACTTTTCAAAATCAATTTCAATATCCAATTTAATATTGTTAAGTTGGCAATACCTCTTCAAGTCATAATTTTGATTTTTTGAATCTTCTACATAATAAATAGCATTAAATTCTTGCATTTTATTTTCTCCTCATTTGTTAATTATGACCCCAGTGTAACACAAAAAATTATGTTTGTAAACTAAATTTAAGTACTTTTTTGAAAATTTTTAATTATTTTTGAAATATTTTTGAAATTTCTTTCAAAAATCTACTGATTTAACATATTATCTATATAAATTGCGAAGCCTTTGGTCGCGTCATTTACAAAAACATGTGTAACTGCACCGATAAGTTTTCCGTCTTGAATTATAGGGCTACCACTCATTCCTTGAACGATACCACCCGTTGCACTAATAAGTCTATTATCCGTTACTTTGAATATCATATTCTTGGGACTAGACGCTCCTTGATAATTCGTCTTGATAATTTCTATATCGTAAGCACGAATCGTTTTTCCATCAATACTACTATAAATTTGCGCTTTACCAGGGTGAGCGGACATTCTACCACCAACTTCTACTAGTTGGCGATTTTGAAATTTCTCATTTTCCAAATTCAAAGTACCATACATACCGCAATCACAATTTTTATCAACCTCACCCATCTCACTATTTGACCGCACAAAAATACCTCTTAATTCACCAGGCTCACCTCTAATAGCACGTTTAACTCCAAGAATTGCACAATTATGCACAGTCCCATCACTCACATCTAAAATTGAATCAGTCCTTTGCTCCTTAATAGGATGCCCAAGCGCACCAAATCTTCCTGTTTCTGGGTCTATATATGTCAACGTACCTATACCACTCATACTATCCCTAGCCCAAACGCCTAGTTTGTATCGTTGAGAAATCACATCGTAAGCAGGTTTAACTTTTGTTTCAATATTTTGCCCCTTACGAACAAGTTTAATTACAGCTTCATTATCGGCATTACTATTAATTGTTTCCGTTAAATCTCTAACACTATCAATTTCTTGACCATTTATACTTTTTATTATATCCCCCGTTTCTAAATTAGAATTAGCATTGTTAGCAACAACTAAAACACCATCACCTTGATACGAAAAGCCCAACGTATCGCCACCCAAATACACCTTCTTACCTTCCGAAGCAACAACTGAATGGATTTTTACAGCATTAAATAACATAAAATCTACCGTTTCGGTATCTTCATTATATTTCGTTGTTACCAAACCGCCAAATGATTCCGTTTTTCCATCTTTGCTAATGTACACATTTTCCTTTATATTGAAAATTTCATAGAAAGGAACACACCAGCATATCACAGCAAAAACCATACAGAGAATCAGCGACGTAAAGAAAAAAATTTTACCAAATCGCATAACTTAAACTCCTACATCGTAGTGTTTGAAATGATAAAATTTTTATTCTTTAAACATTGCGGTAAATATTGTTATTTTATATAAGTTTACATTTACTATAATATATATAGAAAAGAAAAAACACCTCCTAAGAGATGTTCTAAATTAATTTGGAATCAGTAATTCATTCAAGCGTTCACAAACTTCAACAGCACTTTCTGCACTATCAGTTACAATCAAAAGCGCATCGCTTCCCGAAACACAGCCAATGACTGAACTCATACCTAATTTGTCTACTACAAGAGCAACAGATTCAGATGTACCACGAATTGTTTTAACTAAAACCTGATTAAAGACAGGAGTAATCGACAACACAACATTTTTAAAAACGTCATTAGTTTTTGAACTAATTGTGCGGTCCTCACTGTCAACAAATGAATAACGATATTTCTTTGTTTCGCCTGAAATCTTGAATAGGCATAATTCTTTAATATCACGGCTAATTGTTGCTTGTGTTACCTTAAAACCAGCCTGTTTCAATGCCTCCACCAATTCGTCTTGCGTTTCAATTTCTTGCTTGTTAATAATTTCTATAATTTTAGATTGACGTACACTTCTTGCCATAATTTCCTATCCTTTGTTTTTATACTTCTTATTATACAACATTAATTATAAATATGCAAGACTTTTTTGAATAAATATTCGTTTTTATTGTTTATAATTATACATTTTACAACTGCATATTTATACATATTGCATTTTTTGCCTTTAGCACTGAGGTTTTTGCACTTTATTTAAAAGATTTTCGTGAAGACTTTTTAAAAATAGACAACACTTTTCCCGTCCATAACACTACTTTTAGAGAGTTGTTTAACGCAAAAGTTTTGCCTATCGCCTTTCCCAAAACCGATATTGAAGCAATAACAGAACTAACCAAAATTGACATTATTATCGCGTTAAATGTTGGAAAATGCGCAACTAATATAACCGTAATAGCTACACCACCAGCTCCACATAAAATACTGCAAATATCACCCACCACATCAGAACAAATACAACAAATTTTATCCGCATTTTTAACCATTTTCAAACCTATGTCAGCACCACGCTCGCCTTTTTGCTTACAAATTAACAAAGGCCTGATATTACACGCAGTTACTGCCATACCGACAATATCAAAAATACCACTCACTACGATTAAAAAAATAATCAAAAATAACGCAAGTGCTAGGCTTGCATTTGACAGCATTAGTTCTGATATCAAAGCAAAAATAATAGAAAGAAATAACGAGATAAAGAAAATTTGAAGCAACCAAACTTTGTTTGACTTTACTCTCTTTTTTTTCGATATCGACATTATCTCAATTTTATACTCTTGCTCATTATTCAAATTATCCTTGTCCACATTTTATTATATGGTTTTTAAATTGAAATAATGATTTAACTTAATGGTTTTTCAATCAATTTGCCCAATTCTTCACGCAAAACTGACACTTTACCTTTACTTTCGTTCAGAATTTCATAGCATTTTTTTGTAATTTCGGCTCCCTCGCTAAACAATTTATTTACATCTTCAAGTTTTGTTTCTCCACTTTCAAGAGCCATTACAATTTCTTCTAATCTCTTAACCAATTGTTCAAAAGTCATTCTTTCTTCTCCTTGTTTATAACCTTACAATCAAGTGTACCGTTTGCAAGTGCAATATTTATCTCATCGCCAATAGCAACACTATCCACATTACTCAACAGCACACCTTTACTAGCAACTTGCGCATATCCCAAACGCATAATTCTGACAGGATTTAGATTTTCAAGTTTTTGTGCCAACAAATTAAATTTATGCTCAAAATTCTTCTGTTCAAGCAAAACCGCGTTGCTTAATCTAGACGACAAGCCAACCACATTTGCACTTTCTTGTTGAATAGCCAAAACAGCACTTCTTTCAGCCCTTCCATACAACATATCAACACGTTCTTTACCAGTTGTAAACACATTTTCCGTAAGCCTTAACAAACGAACAGCATTTGACTGCATAATCTGTGATAATTTCACTAAATCAACAGCGACAAGTTCCGCAGCAGCCGAAGGCGTAGGCGCGCGTAAATCAGCTACAAAATCTGAAATCGAAAAATCAGTTTCGTGCCCAACCGCACTTATAATAGGCTTATTCGCCTCGGCTATCGCCATTGCTAGTGCTTCATTATTAAAAGTACTTAAATCTTCCGCAGAACCACCACCGCGAGCAATTATAATTACATCTACATCTAATTTATCCAAAGCTTTGATTCCAGCAATAATCGTATTTTCAGCACCTATTCCTTGGACTTTTGCTGGATATAGAACAATATCAAGCATCGGATTTCTTCTATGCGCAATATCAATTATATCTTGAATTACCGCACCCGTTTCACTAGATACCACACCGACACGGCGAATATATTCTGGAATTGGCTTTTTGCGGGCAGAATCAAACAATCCCATAGTCTCTAACTTGTTTTTTAATTCCAAGAATTGTTTGTATAAAGCGCCTTGACCATAAGGTTCAATTCTATTAACATTAAACGAAAAACGACCGCCCTTAACATAATAATTAGGTGAACCTTGCACAATTACCATTTCACCCTCTTTTGCCATATAATCGCCGTCTTTTAACCCAAACTTGACACAACTTAACAAGGCATTTTCGTCCTTAATATTAAAATAAACGTTATTACCAGAATACGAAACGCCTGACACCTCACCATAAAGTTGAATGTTATATAGCAACTCTTCTGCCAAAAAAATGTTGTGTACATACGTATTAAACTGGCTAACGCTTATAATTTTACTCATCAGATAATTCCTTGCTAATTTTACTTAATACACTATTAACAAAACCAAAACTTTTGTCCGTTGAATACTTCTTTACAAGATTAATTGCTTCGTTAATCACAACTTTGCTTGGCGTATCCTTACAGTACTTCAATTCATATGTAGCCAGCATAATTGCCGACAAATCAGTCGATACAACACGCTCAAAAGCATAGCCTGTAAGATTATTTTTCACGATAGCTTCTAATTCTTCTCGATGTTCAAGAACCCCCAAAACTAGGGACTTGATATAATCCAACTCCTCTACGCTAATTGGCTTACCATCCAAGACATCTAATACCACTTCATTACTAATCTCTGGCGTCTTAAATTGATTGGAAAAAAGCACTAGATATGCTGTTTCTCTCGACATTGTTCTACTCATATTATCCTCCTAAATAGGTAAAAACCCCACAATATTTGGGGCTATTACTCTGGTTTTACAAATTCTACACCTAATACGTGTACATTTATAGATTTTACAGGCATACCAGTCATTGAAATGATG
This sequence comes from Clostridia bacterium, assembly GCA_017468205.1. Classification (GTDB taxonomy): domain Bacteria; phylum Bacillota; class Clostridia; order Christensenellales; family UBA1242; genus UBA7867. Next base: position 16,106 of record JAFUJK010000015.1, on the reverse strand, counting down.
CTGTTTTTGATGTTTTCTTGCACACGGCACGCAATTTCTGAAACATTATATTGGGCATAAACATTCACATACACATCAATAGCCAAGCCGTCTTTGGTATTTGTAATTTTAACTCCCTCATAGTAGTTAGAACTAAAAATTTTACCTAACTTTGACCCACCAAAATTCTCACAGAGCGAAGCCACTCCACTAATCTCCTTTGCTGAAAGGTTGATAATAGACAGCAAAATCGCTTTGTTATAACTAACTCTGCCCTGTCCAGAGCCATTCAAATGCTCAATAGCCATAACCAAATCTCCTAAATTTACTATTAAACATTATATCACAGCCTCGCGATGAAATCAACTATTCAACGGGAATTATTTTGATATTATCAATGGATTTTTTAGTTTGCTCTTGAACTACTTGCACAATTTGAGCAACTTGGGCATCACTTAATTCATTAGCTTTTACCATTACGTTGACAAAATTGTCTGACATTGAAACAATAACATCATTAAAGCCTTTTGCTTTTATGTTGCCTTCAAGATATAATTCACTTTCAATAAGTGAAGCAATATTGTTTAACGCATCAGTTGCAGACGATTTTGCTTCGGCAGTACTGCTTGCACTCTCCAAAATTGCTGTATAATATAATTTCTCTTGTGTACGTGCTGTATCACGGTCAGCGCGATAACTTGTAAAGAAGTTGGCAGAAGTTACCGTTCCACTTGTATTTACTACATCAGTTGAATTATTTAAAGTAATATTCAAAAATCCAGTAAGCACCAATAACCCCATCATTACACTTAAAACTATAATTTTCTTTTTCTTTGTTACCATTTTTTTATCTCCTTATTTACTATCTTTTACAAAAATCTCAATTTGCGAACTTTCAACATTCAAAAGTGCTTGTATGGCTTTTAAAATATCCAATCTCACTCGCACATCACCCGCACCACTTGCAACAACCACAACCCCCTTGACATCGGGCATAATTTCGTAAAGCACAAGAGACTCCGATTTTCCATTTACGCTAACCAAAATTGGCTCCTTGCTTGAAGTTGAAGTTTCACTTGTGTTTGTCGTTCCACTTGATGATGTATTGCTTGAACTGCTGTTTTTTTGGTCGTCACTATACGCAAGTACGCGCTCAACTTCACCATCAAGCGTTATCATACATTGAACACTACCCGCTCCTGAAATACTCGACAACACACTATTTAATCTGTTTTCAAGAGTTGTAGCATATTGAGCAGTGCTTGTTTGCCCCTGCGAGCCGACTGTTGTGCTAGATGTTGTTACAGAATCACCTGGCAACAACCAAAATCCAAGTAAAAATAGCCCTAGCAAAATAACAGTATAAATCTCAATGTGTTTAATTTTCTTCAACTTTTCAAACCATTTGGATATAAATGCAAAATTATTAGCCATAAACTACCACCCTTTCATCATCTATATCAATCTGTTTTCGTACCAACTCCTTTATTGCGGTATAGTAATTAATATGCTCGTTATTTTCATTTATAACTAAATCGCTTAAATCGACAAAAATATAACTAATTTTTTCTTCACCTCCGCTAAAATTCGCGCTAATACTAACTTTTGCGCCTTTGTATTCTTTATTAATTACTGCTTCCAGTTCTCGTTCTAATAGTGATATGTTTTGGGCATTAACAGAATCTAAATAATTTTGGTTCAATTCGTAATTAAAATCCATTATAATACTGTTAAAATCCCAATCATTCTTAATTAACTTTGCAACTGGCGCGATTATTACCACAACAATAAAAATTGCGAAAATACTTCTTATATACTTGCTAATCTTGCTATCAGGCAATACTAATTCAATTATAACAAGCAAAAATACTACACCAACTACACTTAATAGATAGACACCTAATTCACTCATAACAACCTACACAATATTTGCGGTACTCAAAATGAGCCCAACGCTAACCATATACATAAAGCCAACTCCCGCCAAAATCACAACAAGCATATTCAAAAGTTTTGCAATTGACATAAGAAAATCGGGCACTTTGGACTTCACCAGCGGTTCTAGAATTGAAGCGGTCAATTTTAAACCAAGACTAAATACTGCAATTTGAATTATCGGAAACAAAACCGTTCCAGCCGCCAAAATGACCCCGGCCATTCCAACAGCATTTTTAATTAATACACTACTTGCCATTACAATATTAAAACCGTCCGAAAGATATCCCCCAAGAATCGGGATATAACTCTTCAAGGCAAATTTTGTTGCCCTAATAGAAACGCTGTCAAAACTGCCCGCAACAACGCCACCAACTACCATCGCCCCCATAAATACACTGAAACATATGCCAGCAACCCACTTAAATATGCTATTAAACAGCGAGCGAAACTTGTCCAATTTTACAGAGTCAGTTAAATGCCCGACAACAACAAACACGAATGAAAAAATGAAAAGCGGGATTAAAAAAAGTGTAAAAATTTGCACAACAAGATTGCTTAATATTGCAAGTGTTGGTTGAAAAATCCCAACAGAAACCGTTCCACCAACACTAGCAAGCAATGTCAAAAGTATTGGAAAAAGCAAGTCCATTTGTGTTTTTAGCGAATTTACGCAATTTGTTGTAATGTCTAACAAAGAAAATACACTTGACGTAATTATTACTATAACTACACCATAACACACAAAGTTTATGATATTTCCAACAGATTCCGAACCCGTTTCACTCCGCAAATTCCCAACCAAACTACACAAAATAGTGATTGCTATAATCGTGCATAGTATTGGGATAATATTTCCTATTTCTCCAAAAAGAGTATCAAGAAGCGCACTAAAAAATGAACCATAATCTTCATTAAACTCGCCATTTAACAAACTTGTTACTTTATCCCAGAAAGATAAACTTCCAAATAAATTTTGTCCATTTTCATCAAGCCCATCAATGATTTCATCAAAAGAACCAAGGTCTATATTTCCAAGCTGTTCATCAATCGTTTCACTTAATTCTGTTTGAATGTTGCTAGTATCAGAAGGCTCACAAAGCACCGTGGGAACAGATGCCAAAAGCAACAAGGTAATCGCGATTAAAAACGCTAGAATTTTCTGAATTTTATCTATTTTCTTCACGGCATTATGCTCACAATTATATCAATTAGTGACTTTATTATAGGAATTGCAAGCACAAATATCACAAGTTTACCCGCAAGCATAATCTTGCTTGCAACAGCGCTGTTCCCACTATCAGCACACAAATTAGCACTAAATTCAGTCAAATATCCTATCCCAATTATTTTTAAAAGAACTAGGAAAAGTTCACTGTTAAGTCCAGTTACATCTAGCACATAAGAAAATACACCAAATGCCTGCTCTAACAAATCAATTATGTAAAAAAAGATAAGTATCGAGCCCGCGACACCAATCAATAATGCAATTTCCGGCTTCGTTTGCTTAACAACCATTACCGCAACGACAACAATCAAGGCTAGTCCAATAATTTTTAAAATTAAAATCACAGCGCCCCCTAATATAGATAAAATAGGTTTTGCACAGAACTAAACAACTCACTCACTAGGTCAACAACGATAAGTAACACAACGATAAGGCCAGCAAGCGTAGTTAAAGTCCCGATTTCGTCTTTGCCTGCTTGTTTAAGAACTTGCGCAACTATCGCCACTACAATCCCAATGGCAGCGATTTTAAAAATGATTTCTACGCCCATAATAAACTCCTATAAAACTATAATGAAAAGCGCCAATCCTCCCATTATCCCCAATTTTGAGGATAAAAGCCCCTTTTTCTGTTCGTTTTGAACTTTTTTGATTTGATTTTGTAAAATTTCTTTGGTTTGATTGATTGCTTGAAGTTGTGTCGCACTGTCATTTCGACCAAGTCCTGTCATAAAGTTAACAATTAATTCAGCATTTTCTTGCGAGATAATTTTTTGAGTTTCCTTCCACTCCTGTAAAAAATGCTTGCAATTTTCCAAATTTTGAATAAACTGACTTAGAAAATTTGAAAAATCTTTATGCACGTTTTTCTTTTTATCTTCAAGCAATTTGCGCAAATCGTCTTGCATAAATAGTATATTGTTTTCCAAATAATCAAGCAAACCTTGAAAATCTTGTATAAATTTAAGCTTTTTGCGGTAGTTATCAGCAATTTTTAGACCAATAAAAGAGCAAAGGACAAGTAAACACGCACCAATTAATATGTTCATATTTCCCCCTATGGACAATACAGGCATGCATTATGATTGTCCCAAATTCCTTCCAAAGTTCCCGCCCCCTTTCTACTTGATAACATCACAAAACGCTCAAAAATGCCTAATTTAAAAATTTCTCTAAATAACGGCTTTGATTGCAAATCGTGCAAATCTTTACTATGTGTAGTTGCTATAATCTTTACACCACTGCCGAACACATAGTTTAACGCTTCAATGTCTGCTTGCGTCATTAATTCGTCCAAAATAATTACATCAGGACTCATTGTCCTTATACCATTTACTATGCCAAATTGCTTGCTAGCCCCCGAGTAAATATCGCTATATTTCCCTACATTTAGAGTTGTTTTCCCACCAACAACAGCGCCAATTTCATTTCGCTCATCCACTATCAATAAATTTTTAGCAATAAATTTATCACTTAAATTACAAGCCAAATCGCGGATAAAAGTAGTCTTCCCCGATGCTGGTGGCGCCAGTATAAGCGTGTTAAAAATGCCGTTTTCATTGTATAAGTATGGAAGCGAATTTAAACAACAATTTTTCACTTCCCGAGGAATGCGAATATTTAAAGAACTAAAATTTTTAATAGTCTTTATGACGTTATTATCCATAACAACTTCGCCACAAATCCCAATACGCACGCCACCAGAAAGTGTAACAAAACCCTGTTTAATTTCGTCATTATGCGCATAAATACTACATTCGCACGCTCTAAAAACAATATCATTTAATTCTTGCACTGTAGCACATAACGCATTTTGACTACTTTCAGTCATTCCATTTTCTCCTAAAAAATAGCGCCTGCCATAATATATTATTGTAGGTTCACCCACGCGCAAACGAATCTCATTCAACTTGTCCACTTGCAAAAAATCAAGAGCACGGCAAAATCGTGCAGGCAGTATATTTTTTAACATTTGCCCTCCTTTGCAAATATTGTATTGAATCTGTTTTTAAAATATGATAAAAAAAGAAAACAAGCCCAAAAGACTTGTTTAAAATTTAAGTTAAGTTATCCGTATTGCTTGTTTCTGTGTTCACGTTTGAATGAACTGGGCTAAAATGCGCGACTATTAATTTATCCTTGATTATATCCATAGCCAAGTCAACGCTCCAATCCGTGCTTATTGCTGTATTATCGCCAGAAATAAACCAGCCATCGAATGTGTAGCCTGCATATGCTACCGCGCTAAAATGCACCACAGTGTCATTTTCGTTATATCCAGACATTCGAATTTCACCACCTTCCTGAGCCATACAAGTTACACCACTCATAAGACTGTCAGTAAAATAGGCTGTATATGTTTTAGTTTCTGTAATAGTTATATTAAGCGGATTTGCAAAAATTTTTGTGCTTGTGTCCGCGCTATCCAACCAGTATAGAAACGCACAACCTGGTTGAGAAAAAGCGTATATATTTGCATTCTCGCCTTCAACATATGCACCGCCTCCTAAAACGCTACCTAATGAACTATCGTTTATCAAAATATTTATATTATGAGGTCTAGCATCCCAAACGGCATATAGATTATAAATTTCTCCATTAGTGGTAGTAAGTGTTGAAACACTTGCTCCGTCAGCATATGCAACTGCCCCCGTCTCACTTGTTGCCCAGCCTGCAAAATTATATCCTGTTCTAGTGAAAGCATTTGTTGTCAATGCAGATGCTGTATCATATGTATGTGTCGAGTTGTCCATAGTCCCCGAACCGCCATTGGCATTGTATTTTACATAATATGTGTTGGCAGTCCAAATTGCATAAAGCGTTGCACTAGAACCCGATGTTATTTGCGTTACCGACTGCCCATTTGAGTATGAAATAGATGTCGAACTGCTTGATGTATTCCAACCCTTAAAAGTATATCCCGTGCGCGTAAAAGTGTTTGACTTAATGGCTTGGCTATGTCCGTGCAAAAAATATTGACTAGACATTGAACCGCTTCCACCATTTTTATTAAATGAGATTGTGTAGCCTGTTGCAACGCTATATGCCGAGGTGGTTGTTGTCGTGCTTGAAGTATCTATATTTCTATACTTATAATTCCAACTTTTTGGAGATAATTTATGACCAATTTGGCAGGCAGTACATTCAACATCAATGAATTTACCACCACTTGATATACACCCCAGATGTTTCGAAGCAAGTGTGGGATTTTCTATCCAAGAGCCACTCATTTTTATATACGGAGCCGTTTCGCCACACACACTACATTTCGACATTATTCCATATCCAGAACATGTAGAACATGAACTTGATTTATAACAAACTCCACTTGCTGTTGATGAGGTATATGAATTAGTACCTGTATGATTAGCATTTGTACAATAATAAGTTGCTACACTAGTACTCTGTAAAGTATAAAAATTACTACCATTTTTATAATAAGTAGTACTTGAAGAAAGTGCATCACTTGGTGTTGTATTTATAGAATTATTTTGCACAAAAAAAGCGACTAAAAGCGCACATAAAATTAGAATTATGGAGATAAAAATTAGGTGTATTTTAAAGGGTAATTTTTTATATATAAAATTGTCCGAAAAGCCTTTATTTAAGCCATTTTCAACAATTTTTTCGCTATTTAAGCGCCCCCCCCCCCTGCCACTTTTTTGGGGTGGATAAACGGTCTTTTTTCATTGTTTTCCCTCCATTTTTTAAAGGATTTTTATAGTCTTTTATTTACAGAAATTTCCCCACGCGCCCTAATGGGCTTGTACAAAATGACGGACTACTATATTCTCCCGCAGACAGTCATTTCAACCGAAAGCAGTGGGTGGAGTAATCTCTATATTAAGACAACTACTTTATTTTTAACACTCTTATTATACCACAAAATTCGACAAAATACTAACGATTTTAAGTACTTACAAAAAATTATTTAAAAATATTAAAATAAGCCATTTGACTTGAAATTTGCTTTCTTATATGTTATACTTTAAATGTATAAAATCAAAGGAAGGAAAAAAATGAAATTTTGGAAAGAATTTAAAGCTTTTATCAGCAAAGGTAACATTGTTGACTTAGCTGTTGCAGTTGTTATTGGTACTGCATTCAACAAAATTGTTTCAAGTCTTGTAAATGACATCATTATGCCACTTATCACTTGGGCTTTGGGTGCAAACAGTCTTGCAGAACTATCAGTCGTGCTTCAAACCGACGCGGAAGGTGTTGCTACACTAACTTGGAATTATGGAAGTTTCATCCAAGCAATTATTGACTTCTTGATTATTGCACTTTCAATCTTTATCGTGCTTAAAATCGTTATGAAAAGTTCTTCACTTTTCAAGGACGCAACAAACAAAATCAAAGCACCAACCAAAGAAGAAAAAAAGATTTTGAAAGAAAGAGGCGTAAATCTCAAAGACTGGCACGCAGTAAAACTTGCACTTGCTGAATTGCACGCAGAGCAAGCAAAAGAGAAAGCCGAAAAAGAAGCAAAAGAAAAAGAAGACAAATTCAAGAACAGTACTGAAGGTTTGCTAACCGAAATCCGCGACTTATTAAAAGAAAATGCTGAACTCAAATCAAAAATCGCTGACAAAAAAGAAAAAGACGAAAACAAAGAATAATCCATAGGAAAATCCTATGGATTTTTATTTTTCTGGCAATCCTGTATAAGTGGTGTATGTGCGCGCTTTATTTCCCGTTTCAGGTTCGACCACCACAGTATTTGCGGGTTGATATTTTCCTATTAGGCTTGCAGCAGTTACTGGTGGCGGGGGCGTAACTGGATTTAGTTCGACCAAGATTGTATCAAAACCAATCTTGCAAATACACTGATATGGAATAAATATATCTTCTCTACCTTTAAACATTCCTGATTTAGTTCCAGGAACAACAACACCCAAAATACGCGCCCCACATTGTTCAAAAATCAAATCAATAATATGCCCCAACCTGCGACCATCTGTCAAATTAACGACTGTTTTCGAGCGCAATTCACTAAAACTAATTTCCATACAATCTCCGCTACACTTTTGCGTCCCCACAATATAAACTATAATAAATATATGCAAAATCAAAATTTTTGATAACAAAAAAGCAGGCTCAACCTGCTAAATGAGATATTTTTTAACAAAATTTAGGGCATTTTTCTCAAGCCTACTAACCTGTGCTTGACTAATGCCAACCTCAGTACTAACTTCAACCTGCGTTTTTCCCATAAAATATCTCAAAATCAAAATTTTCTTCTCACGTGGTGCCAAATCCCTCAATGCATCTTGAATAGACATATTGTTGAGCCATTTTTCGTCAGTATTGCTTAAATCCGCAATATGGTCGCCAATTTCACAAGCGTCAGGGTCGTCTGAATACATAGGTTCAGACAGTGATAAAGGTTCAGAAATTGCATCAAGTGCGCACGCCACTTGTCTATAAGGAGTGTCCAAATCAAGCGCAATTTCTTCAAGTGTCGGCTCACGTTGAAGTGTTGCGCCTAACTTTTCGCGCGATTGCAATGCTCGATATGCAATATCCCTTAATGACCTTGACACTCTAATCGCACTGTTGTCCCTCAAAAATCTGCGAATTTCACCAATAATCATAGGTACGGCATACGTACTAAACCTAACATTAAGCGAAATATCGAAATTTTCAATCGCTTTAAGCAAACCGACACACCCTACTTGAAAAAGGTCGTCCATATTTTCTTTTCGATTAGCAAATCGTTGAACAACACTGAGAACAAGACGCATATTTCCATAGATAAATTGCTGTTTAGCGTTCTCGTCGCCGTCCTTAATCTTTAGCATTAACTCCGCCAATTCGTTTGCCGAAAACTTGGGCAAAGTCGAGGTGTCAACCCCACAAATAACCACTTTGCTTGACATACTCCCTCCAACAAAAGCAATCAAACATTAGTGTCGGCAAGTGGTTTAATTTTTATACACGATTACATCATTTTTGCCATATCTTTTTTCATTTTTGAGAGAATTTTCTTCTCTATTCTGCTAATATAACTTTGCGAGATATTGAGCATATCGGCAACCTGCTTTTGTGTATGTTCCTCTTCTCCATTCAACCCAAACCGCATCGAAACAATCTGCTTTTCGCGATTATCGAGCTTTTCAAGTACTTTTTGAATTATTTCTTTTTCAATCGAAATTTCCATACTTTTAAACACTTCATCAGCATCTATCCCAATCACATCACTCAAAAGCAATTCATTGCCATCTGCATCAAAAGATAGTGGAGAATCAAGTGAAGTTTCATTTTTCTGTTTACTCACCTTGCGTAAATGCATCAAAATTTCATTTTCAATACAACGAGAGGCATAAGTCGCCAATTTAATTTTTTTATCTAAATTAAAAGTATTTACCGCCTTAATAAGCCCAATCGACCCAACAGAAATTAAGTCCTCAATATCAACTCCCGAATTCTCAAATTTTTTAGCAATATAAACCACCAATCGAAGATTTCTTTCAATTAACTCCCCACGCGCCTCTTCATCGCCATTCGCCAAACGCGTCAAACACTCTTTTTCTTCTTCATTATCCATAGGGCTTGGCAATGCCTCATTATTGCACAAATAAAGCAACATTTGCTCTTTTGAAACGTCCTCATTTAGCCCAATCGCCCTTAATATTATCTTCTTAACAAAACTAAACATTACATCGCCTCCAATAATTCACTTCCAATAACAGCCTGACAATCGCCACAACGCACCTTTCCGTTCGCCACTCCTACGCATGCCTCACTTTCCTTGCCATCAATCGTAATTTTTGCGTCAAAAACCCGCATCTTATAACTCCCCCCAAAACTCCCAACAACAATAAAATCAAGATTTTTTAACCCCAAACTCTGCCCTTTATCAAACATTATCATCATTCTATCGTGCGCAGAAAACCAAAAACTTAACTCCCGTTCAGGCAGAACAACAACGGGCTTGCCCTCTCGATTTTTAAGCGTGTTGCCTGTATCAATAAAACCCTTGACTTTTTTTCTTTTGCCCAAAATTTCAATTTCAAAATTCACCGAATTCCCCCAAGTACGCTTGTTTTTAAGCAAACGAATTAACCGCAATATCGCCACAAAAAACATAAACGCACACACCAATAAAGTGCCTAGCGGAAGTGACGAAACATAGCCGATGTACATCGCATCATAAACCTGAACACCTAAAAACGTAAAAATCGCAACGAGTGCCCCGCCGAATGCAAAAGTGTATAAAGCAAACACTAAAAAGCGCGAAAAAACTCGTTTCAACGAAAAACAAGCCATAAAAGCCATAACAAAAGCAACCGACAATTTCATAAGTATTGCCAAAATGCCACCGACATTAATCAGTGGAGAAATTACTGCAAACCCAGCCCCAAACGCACTAGCACACATAATCCCCGCTTTGCTAAATGGCAAACGAAGCGTCTTGATAGTCAGTGTCATAAGCAATGCATCAATCAAAAAATTGTCAAGTAGCACATATTCAATCACAATCTCCATATCCCGCGCTCCTTGATATAATTGTAGCGCAATAAAATAAAAAAGGCTGTTGAAAATAAAGTATTTCAACCGCGAAAAGTAAATAAAACCTACCGATTTTGTCGTTTTTAAACAAAAATAAAAAAAGGCACAAGCCTTTCTATTGAATAATCATAACAACCAAAGCAATGACAATAAAAATCAACCCAATAACTTTCGTTGTAATCATAATAGTGTCGTCGTTTGGCACTTTGCCCGACTTCCTAGCAGCGCAAGCGATACGACGCGCCAAGCAAGCAATCGCAATTCCAAGAGCGCAAAGTATAATGCCAATAATTACATTAACTTGCGAAAGTCTTTCAACCAACGATACCAAAAGTAAAGCAGTAGTCATAATCTATCCCCTTTTTTAAGTTCACTTAATTGTAGCATTATTTTTCTTGTTTGTCAATATCTTCAACAATTTCTTGCTCTTCTTTTTGCAAATTCTCGTCATTTTCTTTCAAATTAACCGCAGTCGCTTCTAAAACAACTTCGCTAGCCTCATCTTCACTTGCAATTTCTTCAACATCGCAAGTTGTTTCTTCTTCATTTTCCTCAACCTTTGTCGCAGTCGTTTCAACAACGTCATTTTTACAAAAAACTCGCTTATAATTTGCGCAAATATAATAGATTACACTTGCTACAATAGTTGCAAGACCCGCATACAGGATGTACAAATTCCACCCCGCAAGATATTCGTAGAAGAAACAAAGCACCAAACCACAACTTGTTACGACAGTCCCTGCCTTACCAAGAAAATTGCTTGGAATCGTAATTTCCTGCTTGTATAAACAAATACCCGTTATAATTAATCCTACATCAATAGTAATTATTGTTATAGCAAGCCAAAGCGGAATAACATTAATACTTGCAAACGCAATTAATGTCGCACCTTTCAACAATTTGTCCGCCAGCGGGTCAAGTACTACACCATATTTTGTAATCTGATTTGTCTTTCGCGCAATAATTCCGTCTAAAACATCAGTCAAACAAGCAATCACAAACACAACAAGCGCCGCAATATGAAATCCGTCGCCCCAAAAAAAGAAAACAACCAAAAAAACCGGAACAAGCGCCAACCTAAACAAGGTCAGAATATTAGGTACATTCCAAAAATTGTTCATATAAAATCTCCATTTTTTTATTCTTCTGCATATTATTATCATTATACCATAATTTTAAAAAAAGTTAAACGAATTTAACAAAATTTTGAAAATTGGAATATCATAACATAAATGTTTAATTTTAGGAGGATTTAATGAAAAAATTAGCATTTTTAATGGCGTTAATGTTAATGCCAATTATGTTGTTTACAGGTTGTGGCGAAGCCCCGAGCAACAAAATAGTGTTAAGCGAAGTAACGCACAGCATTTTCTATGCACCGCTCTACATCGCTATGAGCAACGACTATTTTAAGGACGAGGGATTAGAGGTCGAACTCGTAAACGGTAATGGTAGCAACAACGTGATGACCTCGCTCATCTCGGGCAGTGCAACCATCGGTCTTGCCGGCCCTGAAACAGCAGTTTACACCGCTCAACAAACCGCAGAAGGTGCCAAGTCACCAAAAGTTTTCGGTCAACTAACCGCTTGTGATGGCTCTTTCCTCGTTGGACGCACCGCTGACTCCGACTTCACCCTCGAAGATTTGCGCGGAAAAACTATCATCGCTGGTCGCCGTGGAGGAATGCCAGCAATGACTCTTGAATATGCTCTTGCGCAAAACGGTATGGTTGCTGGCCGCGATTATACCCTAAACCTTGACTACGATTTCGGAATGGTTGCCACCGTCTTTGAATCAGGTGTTGGCGACTATTGTACAATGTTCGAGCCAGTGGCTAGCGACTATGTCGCCGATGGCAACGGAGCTATTGTTGCATCAATCGGTGAACTTGGTGGATATGTACCCTACACCGCATTTATTGCAAATGAGGAATATCTCGAAAACAACGCACTCCAAGCCGAACAATTCTTGCGCGCTGTTTATCGTGGATATTTATACTTGATGAACGCAAATATTGACGATGTCGTGGACGCCCTTATGCCACAATTCGCTGGAAGCAACGAAACAAGCATCAAATCAGCAGTCGAAAACTATAAGGCTCTAAATGCATTCGCAAGCAGTCCAGTAATGACACAAGACGGATATGACAGACTCTGCGCAATCATTACCGCCGCCGACCAACTCGAGGGAAGTGTGGCTTTTGATAAAGTTATTGATAATACAATAGCACAAAAAGTAGTAAAATACTTCTCTTATGCTTAAATTAAAAAAGAGCCGTTTGGCTCTTTTTATTTTTCTCAATCATTTCTTTGCATTTTGTAACAAATCGCACAAAATTAAAATATAATGGCAATGTAAGTAAAATGGAAGGAATCAAATGGCTCATTTACTCGAATTAAAGGATATTGCTCTCAATTATCACACACTAAAAGACGAAACAAAAGCAATCGAAAATATTTCTCTATTTGTTGATAGTAAAGAATTTATTTCTATTGTTGGTCCCAGTGGCTGTGGTAAGACAACCTTACTTTCAATCATTGCGGGAATCCTGTCGCCAAGCACCGGCACAATCCTGCTTGATGGCTCTCCTTTGAGTGAAAACAAGAACAAAATCGGCTATATGTTCCAGCGCGACCACCTGTTTGAATGGCGAACCGTGCTAGAAAATGTCAAACTAGGGCTTGAAATCACTCATAATAAAGACCCCGCAAACAAAGAATATCTCGATGAACTTATCGAAAAATATGGTTTAAAAGACTTTGTGAACAAATATCCCCACCACCTGAGCGGTGGAATGCGCCAACGCGTTGCTCTAATTCGTACACTTGTGCTACGTCCCGAAATTTTATTGCTTGACGAGCCCTTCGGTGCTCTGGATTATCAAACAAGAAAAACCGTAATCCAAGACGTCAGCAGTATAATCGCCCGCGAGGAAAAAACCAGCATTCTGGTTACCCACGACCTCGGCGAAGCCGTTAGCCTATCAGATAGAATTATCGTGCTCTCAAAACGGCCGAGCATCGTCAAAGCCACTTTTAAGACAAATCTACGAAAAATCGCTTCAATCGAGGAGCGAAAACGTACAGATGAATACAAAATAACCGTTGATAAAATTTGGGAGGAACTTCAAGATTGAAACGTCAAGTTAATTATTCAAAAGAGCACTTGCGATATCTTGCCCGACACAAACGCCACAGCGCTCTAATATTGTGTAGTCAACTTGGAATCTTGGTTTTGTTCATCGCCTTGTGGGAATTGTTCGCCTATCTAGGCATCATAAATACTATGATTCTCAGTTCCCCCAGCCGAATTCTCACTACTATTGGTGATTTGTATCAATCAGGCGATTTGTTCTACCATATTGGAATTACCCTCTACGAAACCGTACTCGGCTTTGCAATTGCAACTATCCTAGGTTGCCTCATTGCGATTTTGTTGTGGTGGAGCGAAACTCTGCGAAAGATTCTCGACCCGTACATCGTGGTGCTAAACTCCCTGCCCAAAATTGCACTCGGCCCCGTAATAATCATTTGGTTCGGCGCAGGAATGCAATCTATAATTGTAATCTGTGTGCTAATAACCGTGATTATCACAATAATCTCAATGCTGAATGCATTTAGAGAATGCGATAAGGACAAAATTCTGCTAATGCGCTCAATGGGTGCTAACAAATTCCAAATTCTAACAAAACTCATACTTCCCGCTAGCCTCCCTCAATTTGTTTCAGTGCTAAAAATTAGTGTCGGAATGAGTTGGGTCGGCTCAATTATGGGTGAATATCTCGTGAGTAGTGCCGGACTCGGATATCTCATAGTTTATGGAAGCCAAGTGTTTAAACTGGATTTGGTTATGGCAAGTACAATTTTACTTTGCTTGCTCGCAAGTGTTATGTACTTCCTTGTTGCCTTGCTCGAAAAATACGTCAATAAAAAACGCGGACGATTGTAACTTACAAAGAAAAGAAAGGCTCTTGCCTTTCTTTTCTAATACTTTTATTATTGTGTCATTGCGAAGCAGAGCAAGGCTCTGCTGTGGCAATCTCGCCTTTTTGTCATTTCGAGTAAGTGTAGCGCATCGAGAAATCTCAGTAATTAAGAGACTTCTCGCCTTTTTCCCCCCGTGACGGCGACTTTGTCGCCGAGATTATCGCGTCGCTTCGCTCCTCATAATGACACGAGGGACTGTCATTCACGCGCGGACTGTCATTTCGAGTAAGTGTAGCGCATCGAGAAATCTCAATATTCAAGATACTTGTCATTGCGAAGCACGAAGTGCTGTGGCAATCTCGCCTCTTTGTCATTTCGAGCGTAGTCGAGAAATCTCTGCAATAAAAGGCACTTCCTTCCTTTTTAAAGGCGAGATTGCCACGGGAATTATATTCCCTCGCAATGACACGAAGAATGATTTGGGTGCGCCTCGCCTACACCAACACGTCCGTATTGCTCGTTTCAGTATTCACGTTCGCATCTATTTTCGCAAAATTTGCAGTTATCAATTTGCCTTCCGCTTGCTCTTTCGTAAGGCGAATATTTAGGGTTGTGCCCAAATTATTTCCATCGCTATCCGTCCAGCCCACGAATTCATATCCTGCATACGCAACAGCCATACACACAACCGTGTCGCTATCGTCAGTAAGGTCAGAACCAGTTATACGCGCCTCTCCCCCGTTGGTCGCAATTATCGCAACGGTGTCTACACCCACACCGCCAGTCGACTTCAATATAGGCTTCGTGTTTCCAGTAACGACATTCAAGGTCAAATCCCCCGTCATATCCTTAATGATAAACTTCACCATACTGCTTGTTTCGCTCGTTTCATAACTAATGCTAAATGCATTTGCGGTTTGCACTAAATAACCGCGATAATACTTCACGTCCTCTGCTGCGTTACTGCCAACGTATGCCTGTGTGATGTAATAATTTGTGCTTGGCGTTACATTTACAATAGTTTGCGTACTTTCATAAATTACCTCGTAAGTGGCGTTTGATACATTGATTACAAGGCTGTAACTTCCCAGCGTATGTGTCGTCAGCGCAAGTGTCGGGATACTTGTGTACCCAGTTGGCAATCCGCTGAACGTAATTTTTAAAACATTAGTTGTAAAAGTGTATTCATATGACACCGAACCTATGCCACCACTTCCAGCAGCGGCGGAAATCTTCATATTTGTTCCAGAATTATACGAAAATTGTGGGTAAAAACCGCTCCCAAAGGTCGCGGACACCGTTGCCGTCGTCGTGCTACACGTTGCTCGTGTCATAGAAACCGCACTGATGTTTGAGCCACTCGACACCGTGAATGTACTCGCCGCATTTCCCACTATCGTAATAGGTTTTGTCGCCTGATTTATTATCACAATCACCGTGTTCCCACTGCGATACGCCTTGTATGTGCAGACGCTCGCCCCAAGGGTCGAGTACGAACTCGGCGCCGTTGTGCCTAAACTTGG